>JBDNAJ010000036.1:0-5556 GCA_039768455.1 Candidatus Arcticimaribacter sp. | reverse complement strand
ACTTTTGTTGTTCTTCTAAATGATTTTGCATAAAATCTTCATGTAAATATCCTGCTGCAACTTCAATAGCTGCCGCTGTATCTTTAGCCATTGTTTCGTAATTATTAGAGTAGTTAACGTACACAGGCCATTCGGCACAAGTTTCATATAAAGCGCCAAAGTTATTTGTTATAACATGAACTCCTGATGCTAATGCTTCTAGTGCAGACGCACATGAAGTTTCTTCAAAAGTACTTGGGTACACAAACATGTCATAGTTAGGCATCATCTCTTTAATAAATTCATTTGGTTTGTATCCAATATAATTCACATTTGGTAATTTTTCTGCTTGCTCATATAAAGGTTTAAATTGATCATCATTATGTTTTCTAAATTCATCTCCATATACTTGCGAAGAACTATACACATCTAATATTATATTAGGGTTTTTTATTTCTTGCATTGCACGTAACAATACGTTTAACCCTCTCCACGGAGTACAGTGGTGTACTAATTTTATAGGATCATCTTTTTTATAAATTTTTCTTATAGGAAATTCTTCTACACCATTTTTAATAACTAAAGATTGGTCAGTAGGGATATCAAAGAAGTATCTAAACTTTTCATAGTTCCAGTGACTATTAAATATATACCAATCATATTCTTTATGTCTTGATTTATTACTGAAAAATGGTTGTAAGTTTGGTTGATCCCAAGAATTTTTTTGCCAAAGTATATTTACTTTATTAGGATCTAGTGGAACTTTACCTGGAATAGAAGTACAGATTTGTACTTGGTCTAATAACTCTTTTGAAACATGCTTATACAGCATTTCCATCTGCAGTTCGGTTGCACCTCTAGGATCCATTATTTTTTGGTAGCAGCTCCCATAGTAACTTTAGTAACTTTGATTTCAAGGTCTTGTCTAAAGTCGTCCACAGTAGTATCAGTATTGGCATCAGCAACATCGTTATCAAAATCAGTTTTACTAGCATACACTTTGCCTGTTCTTTTATGTTTAATAATTTCTTTTGCTTCTGCGGGTATTTTTATTAAATCAGTCATTCTTTTTTATACCTTTATTAACAATTTTTGTCTAGCCTTTTCCCTGGCCTTTATAACGTTTGGTTCTTTTCTGTCTCTTCTCGTCTTTGTTTAAAGACTTCTTATGTTTTCGAGGGCCTCTTTTTTTAGGTTGATCACGTTCGTGATGCTCTTTAAATTTTTTAGCCATTTTGATCATCCCTCGATATTTCTAATATGGATGCTACAATGTGTAATCTATTTGCGTCTGTAGCAACTACTTCTAATACTTCATTTTCTTGAACAATTAATGGTTCAGTTAATAGTTGTTCTGTTGCGTTACCTGCTATAGCTTTACTTTTAAATATAATAATTCCGCCTCCTAAACCAGGGGCTCCTGGATATAAAGTGATTGTTATATCACTGCCATTATTAGTGTCATCACAAACTAAAATAGATTTTACAATGCCTCTAGCGTTAGCGGGCGCAGTGTATAAAGTTGTAACTGTATTAGTTGTTAAATCTAATTTTGCGTTTTTATATGTATTTGCCATTTAACTTAAAAACCAGGTAAACCTTTCCACTTCTTGTTTTAAATCTTCTTGATAAGAAGTGTTTAATTGATTTTTTAATGTGTCAAAGGTTTCAAAAACTTGACGTTGATTTTCAGAACTATACTGTTCAGCGGGTTCTGGTATCGTAATATTAACTTGTGCCATTATCTTCTACCATCCGCATTAACATCTGCTCTAAATTCACCAAATCTCCAGTTATCACCAACTGCTGTATTTTGAATTTTAATACTTGCGAGTCTTCCTCTTGCTCTAGTGTCTACTTTACTAATTGTACTGTTGACTGTAAAGGGGCCGAGAGGTGAAGATGTGGGATTTTGAATAGGGTAATCTTTTAATTGAATGGTAATTAATACATTTCCTTCTAAGTTTTTAAAATCAGGTAAGAATCTATTTACTCTCATTAAATACTCAGCATCCCCTCCTTCATGTAATTGAAAATCTCCTGACTCTACATACGCTGGAATAGCTACAGGTACACTATCTAAGCCTACTTCATTTACTCCTGTTTCATGAGCAAAATAAGTAGAAGCACCAAAACTATTGGTAACCCCATTAACAACTGGAAACTGTGGAGTTAAAGTTGTGTTGAATTCAGTTGCGTAAGGTAAAGAATATGTTGAAGCATCTGAAAAAGTTGTTCTGGCTAAAGTACTAGTTGCCCAAGTGTTTTCTACGTAATTATACAATACAGATCTATCTACTTGATCTGCGTTTTCACTTGGATAAAACCAAACAATTTCATTAAATAATGAGTTATGGGAAGCGTATATTAACTCTGAAGAAGAGTAGTTAATCCCCACATTATCTCCAGTAGTAGCGAACACAAAATCTTCCACTAAAGAAGGTATCTGTTTAACTGTTCCGTCAAATCTAAAAAATCCTCCGGCAAAACCCATCCAATATACAGCACCATTTGCATATACAATTGAGTGTTGTCCAATACATCCACAGTTAGTACCTACTTGTCTTATTGAAAAAGTAAAAGGTGTTCCAACAAACTGCATAACGTAAGCTGCTTGGTCTGTTAATATTAAATTATAATCTTTACCTGAAATGGCTCCTATAATTTTGTTTCCAGTATCTAGTCTAAAAGTACCTGCAGTATTTACTGAAGTAGGTTGGTACACATTGTAATTTTCTTGATCTGAAAATCTTATAAACATAGGATCTTGTGTTGCTGGATTACCAATAGTTGTTTCAGTCCCAAAATGTATTAAATGCCTATCTCTATCAGATACTAAAGTTAAACGAGTTGCTGTAGGTGCATCCGACATTATAACCGCCCTGTTTGCTAATGCGTTAAAATTTCCTGGATTCCAAACAAATGTTTTTCCATCCTTAATTGTTGCAATTAATTGTTCTCCAAAGTTATCTAAGGACCAACTTCCTGGATCTAAAATAACGCTTGATGTAGTTGAGGCTGAACCCCATGTAAGCCTACTCCATGTACTTGTACCCCAACCATATCCATAAGTCTGCTCAATAGGTCCTATCTCTACATATGTTTGTATATCTGCAGAACCTGCTGCAGTCATTCCTGTCCCTGATTCGTTAGAAGGCATTGTAATTGTAAATGAGTTTGCTACAGCAGTTATTATCTCAAAAGGCTGATTTTCAAAATCAGCTATAGTATAACCTGTAACCCCACCTCCTGGTAAAGTTACATTATCAAAAATAAAATATTCTCCTATATCTAAATTGTGTGAAGTTTTATTTACAGTAATTGTTGCTGAACCGGTTGTAGAAGTAAATGTGTACCCAGTAGTTGCTAGTTCTAATGGAGTAATATCATAAAATTGATCTTCGTAATAGATTAATAACACTTTAGAAGTTCCTAAAGCTGCATATTTTCTCCCTGTTATATCACTCCAAGTATGTTGGTCTCTTACAGGACCTGAAATAGTTTCAGTTCCTATTCCTCGCCAACCTCCTATTTTTTGAGGTTCCTTATAACGAAATCTTACAAAATCTCCGTTAACCCATTGTCCTTCAGCTCCTGAGGCTGTATCTGTTTTATTAAAACCTGGTGCTATCTGTACAATTCTTAGTGGCATGTTCTCATTTTACACTATCTTAAAGGATTAGCCAAGTAGATGGGCTAGGTATACCGTGCTCAGATTTTACACCGCCTTTCATAGTTAGCATAATATCACCAGATATAGATAACCTTGGTGTATTTTTTGTATTTTTACCTGTTTCATGAAAAATCATGGAGGGAAATATAATTACATTTCCTGTTTCAGCAGGGTACTCAGTTTTACCATAATTACTGCTATTCCACTCTGTAAAATATGGATCTCGTTTAGGTATTGTTAACCCTACTTTATGGGCCTCATCATCAAGTAAAAAAAGATTACCTTGTTCATGAGCTTGTGGATAATACACAAAACTAAAATGACTACTCATATGTCTATGGTAAGCAATGTGTTGTTCTTTAGTAGATAAGGTAGCCCAAGACTTTGTAATATAAACTTCAAATAAATCTAAGTTATATTTTTGTGCTGACAAACAATCTTGTATTACTTTAGATAGCTCTATGTATAGTTCTTCAAATCTTTTATCTTTGTGCAAGTTATCATCGATTGATTGTAACTCTTTTGGTTTTACATCCGTGGTCCGTGAGTACTGAGAATTGGTTGGGGTAATATCGTTTAATATTATAGGAACTATTGTCTTGTTTATTTCTTCAAAGTTTTCTAACTTAGTTATGTATACAGGATAACCAAACCATTTTGATATATTTGCCATAAGGCATTTTAATCAAATACTCTTAAAAATCTATACTTAATTTCACCTGCTCCGCCTGCAGCACCATTACTTGTAGGAGCTGATCCACCACCACCCCCTGAGCCTCTTGTTCCAGCAGAACCTGGTGATCCTCCTGAACCTCCCGCACCTCCAGCTATATTTCCTGCAAAGGAAGCACCACCATTAAATCCAGCAATACTACAGTTATCTCCACCACAGTTTCCTGTTCCAGATAATTCTCCTACCGCACCGGGTCCCATTTGGTTAAAAACTCCAACAGGACCATCTGTTAAAGTAGTAACTGATTTCATGGTTCCGTCTGTATCTTTAAAAATTCCTGAAGTGTAGTGAACAAATGTCTCCCAGTTAGGTCCTGCACTTCCTGCAGTATTAGTTCTTAAAGGTCCTTGTACTCCACCTCCAGTACCACTTGATCCACCACCTGGATATAAATCAAACATACGAAATCCGTCACTTTCGTCTATTAACTCTGTATGTGTTCCTGCACTTGCTACACGAGGCTGACCATAATTACTAGTTTGATTTCCCGGAGCTCCACCAGTTCCTATTGAATAAGAATAGGGAGTACCGTCAAAAACCGAAGCTACTTTATCTGATATATATGCGCCTGATCCACCACCAGCTCCTGCTGATTCTCCACCTGCTTTATCATAATCTATTCCACCCGCAGCTCCACCACCGCCACCAACTGCTGACTGAATATGAATTGCGTTAGCACCTATAGGTACTGTAAAAGTACCACTTGATCCACCACTTAATGTTACATAAGGAGTTGCAGCGAAAGATATGAATACTAATTTCCAGTCACCAAATCTCTTAGCATAAATTTCATCAACTTCTTGCCAAACTCCTGAAACTTTTACGTAAGCATTTTGTGCCTGTTCCCATACTCCTGAAACTTTCCCGTAGGTATTATTGGGTGTAGTCATGAAATTCTATTATCCGTATTTAAACCAAACATCTCCATCATTTCCCCCTGAAGGAGTTTGGGTGCTTACTGTAAATTTTCTTTCAAGCTTTGCAGCGGTTACTGCATCATTATTTATTTTTGCAGTTGTAACGTTATTATCCATAATTTTAGCACTTGAAATTTGATTATTAGAAATATTAGCAGTCAAAATTGCATTATCAGCTATCTTAGCATTTGTAACTGAATCATCAGCTAATTGTAAAGTTCCGATAGTCCCACCCAAGGTGTCGAGAGCTACTT
>JBDNAJ010000035.1:0-37465 GCA_039768455.1 Candidatus Arcticimaribacter sp. | reverse complement strand
ACAAGTACCCAAGTCATGGGATGGTAAACCAAATACAGCTCCCAATCCTACACAGCTTAAAAAGCTGAAAAAACTACAAGACACCAAGGTCGAAACAAGCCCAAAAGAAGAATTGATTGAATTGCCTTCTGGGACTAAAGTAGAACATCAGCGATTTGGAAAAGGAGTAGTCATACAAGTTGAAGGAAAAGGAAATGATAAAAAAGCCACCATTAAATTTTCTGGAGTAGGAGAGAAGAAGCTTTTACTGCGCTTTGCCAAACTCAAAATACTCTCATGAAAACACAGCTCTATACCCTTTTTTCCTCTTCGCCTAACGAAAGAGATTTAGCCCGAATTGCTGTAGCTTTAAAAAAGGGGGCTTTGATGATTTATCCAACTGACACGGTCTATGCCTTAGGTTGCTTGAGTGATAATCCCATCGCCTTAGAAAAGTTAGCGCGACTTAAAGACATCAAACTTGAAAAAGCCCCGCTGAGTTTTCTTTTTAAGGATATCAGTGAATTGTCAAACTTTGTAAAGCCATTTGATGCAACGGTATTTAGGCTTTTAAAAAGCACACTCCCAGGTCCTTTTGCTTTTGTTATGGAGGCAATTAATAAATTGCCAAAGCCTTTTCAAAAACGCAAAACCATAGGCGTTAGAATTTCTGACCATACTGTTTTAAAGGCGCTTTTGGCACATTTAGATGCACCTCTGTTGACATCTTCTCTTCACGATAAAGATGCGATTAAGGTATACACTTCAAATCTAGATGAGATCTTATCTGCCTGGGATGGGAAGGTTGACATCTTGATTGATGCAGGCGCTTGTGGGAACATCCCTTCTAGTGTAGTTGATTTGACCACAACTCCGTTTACCATCATTAGGGAGGGGAAGGGAGAGATTGATTTTATCTAAAAAAAAACGCCTCCCAAAGGGAAGCGCTTTTAAATATTTTTGAGCTTAATTTAGTTGCTTGCAGCTTGCTCCATGCCCTTATTAATCAAATCATAGAATTGATCTAGCTTAGGTAAAACAACAATACGTGTTCTTCTGTTCTTTGCTCTTCCAGCAGATGAATCATTGTCAGCCACAGGAATGTATTCTCCACGTCCAGCAGCAGTCATGCGCTCTGGTGCAACCCCAAAGTCCTTCTGTAGAATACGAACAATTGCTGTCGCTCTTCTAACTGACAAGTCCCAGTTGTCTTGGGTTCCTTCTACTTTAATTGGCACGTTGTCTGTGTGACCTTCTACCATAAATTCAAGTTCTGGTTTATCATTGATTACTTTCGCAACTTTTCCTAAGACATCTTTCGCCGCTTTGTTTACAGAGAAACTTCCGCTTCTAAATAATAATTTATCAGAGATCGATACATAAACCACTCCTTTTTCTACATTGATTTCAATGTCTTCGTCAGCGATATTTCCTAGCACACCTTTAAGACTTGTCACTAAGGCAAGGGTAACAGAATCTTTTCTCGTTACAGCATCGCGTAAATTTGTGATTCTACTATCTTTTTCTTTTAAGCTCTCTAAAGACTTTTCTAGGTTTTCTGCTCCTTTTTGAGAAAGGGTTGTCAAGTTCCCTAAGTTGTTGATAAGGTCTTGGTTATTCGCTTTTAAGAAGTTGATTTGTTCTTCCAGTGCAGCAACATTAGCTAAAGCAGCCGCTTTATCTTCGTCACATGTATTGAGCTTCACTGTAGCTGTATTTAATAAATCATTGGTGCTTTTTTGGAGAGCTTCTAATTCGCTGTACTTTTTAGAAGATACACAAGAAACAAGGAAAGTGCCACATAGGGCAAGTAGAAATGCTGTTTTTTTCATGATATGGTGTTATATTATAAATATAAAATTAAAAGATTTTTAAAACATAAAGCCTACAAATCAGAAAATTCACCTTTTCTTAAGATAAAATACTTCCACGGGAGGTTGTTATGACGATAATAAGACTTGTTTTTTTTGTTTTGCCCCCTTTTTGATAGGGTCTTTGACAAACTAGCATAAACAGCAAAATGTGCTTTAATGACCATTAAAAAAGATAAAACCTGACCGCTTATTAAATAGCGAACAGCAGCAAAACCATCTAAGATCAATCGTCCAAAAGTTACGCTAAAGAGTTGTGGCTTTGGAACATTTTTTAAAATCATCCACAAGGAATTTCTATGGTTGTAAAAGGTTTTTTGCGGAGAAGGTTTTAAGGAGGCTGCGCCCAAATGGAATACATGAGCAGTCGAAATACATTTTGTTATATGCCCTTTGTTAAATGCTCTCCAGCAGAGATCAATCTCTTCTTGATGCATGAAAAAGTCTTCATCAAAGCCTTCTAGTTCTTCCCAAACAGAGCGACGAATAAACATACACGCTCCAGTCGCCCAAAAGCAATCAGCTGTTTTGTATTGCCCTTTGTTTTCTTCAAGGGTGTCAAAGATTCTTCCACGACAATAGGGGAAGCCATAACGGTCGATAAATCCACCTGCTGCGCCCGCATATTCAAAATAGTTCGGGTGTTTGTGTTGCAATATCAAAGGTTGTGCAATAGATAATTCTTGCGCTTTAAAGGCTTCTTGAAAAGGTGCTAGCCAGTTTTTACTTACGGCAACATCGTTGTTTAATAAGCAATAAAGGTCCGCTTCTATTGATTTAAGGCCTAGATTATACCCTTTGGCGAAGCCATAATTAGCCTCTAAAACAACTTGATTGACTTGTGGGTAATGCTGGCTTAAAAACGCACAAGAATCATCTGTAGAGGCATTGTCGATCACATAAAGATCTGCGTCTGGAGTGTTCTCGATCAAAGACGGAAGAAATTGTTCCATTAACGAACGCCCGTTCCAGTTTAAAATGACAATAGCTGTTTTCATTGTTGTGGGGTATAAGGGGGTAGGTCTTGTAAAAAATGATAGGTCTGTGCTTGATAGTCCATTTGACAATAGACATGGGTTTGCCCGTTTGTCACCATCAAATATTGACTGTCAACACTAAGGTTATAGCGCGCAATTTGATCAAAAACATCTTGATTTATGGGAATGTTTGGAGCTTTGCATTCTACAAGCAAAGTAACTTTTCCTTGTGGTGTGAAGACGATAATGTCATAGCGCTTTTCGCGGTCGTATACTTTGATTTTCTTTTCAACATTGAGCAAACTAATGGGGTATTTTTTTTCTTGAAGTAAGAATTGAATGCAATGCTGTCTTACCCATTCTTCTGGGGTAAGCAAAATGTCTTTTTTGCGAACAACATCAAATATGTATCGCTTATTTTCTCTATTTTTGAGGTTAAAGGGATAATGATTAAAATTGAGTTGTTCCATACTGCAAATGTGACAAAATTTTCTCATTGAAAGAAACACAACAGATACTCTCTTCGATTGCACAGAAAAAGTTTGCTCCTGTTTATTTATTAATGGGAACAGAACCCTTTTTTATAGATGAAATTTCTGCTGCATTAGAAAAAAGTGTAGTTGATGAAAGCGCAAAGGATTTTGATTTAAGTGTTTTCTATGGCAAAGAAACCTCTGTTGAACAAATAGTAGAGTCGGCTAAGCGTTTTCCAATGCTGGGGCAGCAACAATTGATCTTAGTCAAAGAAGCACAATACCTCGATAAAACTTTTGATCAATTAGCCACTTATTGTGCCGCACCCCAACCGCAAACAGTCTTGGTTTTGTGTTACAAGCACAAAAAGGTGGATAAGCGTAAAAAAGTGCTTAAAAACATCGCTGCCAACGGCGTTATTCTTGAAACGAAACCCTTGTATGAAAATCAAATTGGTCCATGGATAGAGAAGAGGGGGCAAGCGTACGGTTTTCAATTTCATCCCCAAGCACTGGCGATGTTAGTCGCTTTTTTAGGGAGCAACCTAGGGAAGGTAGACAAAGAGTTAGAAAAATTGACCCATAACCTTCCTAGTGGGACAAGCGTTACCCCAGAACACATTGAAGCTTTTATAGGCTACAGCAAGGATTTTAATAGTTTTGAATTGCAAAAAGCTTTAGGGATGCGAAAGCTTGAACTGTCTTTCCGCATTGTTAAATACATGGCTGGAAACCCATCGCAACACCCTTTGCCATTGACCATAGGCGTGCTGTTTAATTTCTTTCAAAAGTTGTTCATGTATCACGGTTTAAATTCGACTGCAGATGCCCCCAAAGTATTAGGGGTTTCTCCATTTTTTGTGAAGGATTATCAAGCAGCTGCCCAAAAATACAATATGCGACAAGCAGGTCAAGTGTTGTCATTACTAAAAGTCTATGACCTTAAAAGCAAAGGACTAGGGGCACATAATATGCCCATGGAAGAGTTGATGAAAGAAATGATTTTGAAAATAGTATCCGTCTAGGGGAAATTACTAGGATTTGACTCCTGCATAATACGGTAGACTTTTTCGACGATATCATCTAAAGAAGGTTTAGAGAAATAGTCTCCGTCACTTCCATAAGCAGGCCGGTGTGCTTGAGCACTAAGGGTTTGCGGCGCACTGTCTAATAATGGGAAGACGTTTTGCTCGTCTAGCAATTGCTGTAAAATAAAACCAGTAGCTCCGCCCGGTACATCTTCGTCAATGATCAATAAACGATTTGTTTTTGCTACACTTTCTCTAATTTCATGCGCAGTGTCAAAGGGAAGTAATGATTGTACATCAATAACTTCTGCGTCAATATCGTATTGTAAGAGTTCTTTTGCGGCTTCTTCTACTAACCTTAAGGTTGAGCCATAAGAGACAAGTGTAATATCATCTCCAGCTTTAAGACATTCTATTTTCCCAACCGGTACACGATAGGTGCCTAAGTTGGTAGGAAGATTTTCTTTTAAGCGATATCCGTTCAAGGATTCAACGACTATGGCAGGTTCATCTCCTTCGAGTAAGGTGTTGTAGAATCCCGCAGCTTGCGTCATGTTTCTGGGAACCAAAAGATTTACTCCTCTAAGCAAATGGATTAATCCGCCCATGGGGGATCCACTATGCCATATCCCTTCTAGACGATGTCCACGGGTGCGAATAATAAGCGGGACTGCCTGCTGTCCAACTGTTCTATAGAGATAAGACGCAAGGTCATCGCTCAAAGTATGTAAACAGTACAGCACGTAATCCAAGTATTGAATCTCGGCGATAGGGCGTAAGCCTCTCAAGGCCATCCCAATTCCTTGTCCAATGATAGTAGCTTCTCTAATTCCAGTGTCAAAGACGCGGGTTTCCCCAAATTGTGCTTGTAAACCTTCGGCGCCTTGATTGACATCTCCAATTTTCCCTACATCTTCTCCAAAGAGGAGAACATTTTGGCGCGCTTCAAAGAGCGCCTTAAAATTATCTCTAATGATAATGCGACCGTCCACCATTTGCACTTCATCGGCATATTGCGGGGGGATGGGGGTGATGTTTTTTAATTGATATTTTGATTCGCTGTAAAGATGAGAATGCATTTTTGGATTTAAGCGAGTGGTTAAATCCTCTATCCATTGTGCAAGTTTGTCTTTAAGCGGGGTATTGTGTTTTGCGGCAGTGCGTAAGGCCTTACGGGCTGCATGAAGTAGGTCTTTATAAGTGGGCTCTGATTTTTGTGCTAATTTTGTGCTAACCATTTGCAGTGCAGGATCGTTTGCCGCCTGTTTTTGCAATAGTGGTAAAAGAGATAGCAAGCTTTTTCTACTTTCTAAAATGGGCGCTTGGTAGGTATTCCAAGCTTCTCTTTTTGCGATTTTGACTTCTTCTTTACAGGCTTTTTCAATGCTGTCAAGTTCTTTTACTGTCGCAATGTTTTTTTCTAGAATCCATTCGCGCATTTTTTTATTACAATCAAAATCATTTTCCCATTCGAGACGTTCTTTTGATTTATAACGTTGATGTGATCCAGAACTTGAATGTCCTAAGGGTTGTGTGAGTTCATCCACGTGAACTAGGACGGGGACATGCTCTTCTCTTGCGAGGTCTTCGGCTTTTTGATAAGCACTCACTAGGGCAGGGTAATCCCAGCCATTGACGCGAATTATTTCAACGCCTTTTTGTGTTTTTGTTCTTTGCAAACCTGCTAGGGCTTCAGAAATGCTGCCCTTAGTGGTTTGATCTTCATTTGCAACAGAAATACCGTATCCATCGTCCCAAACACTCATGACCAAAGGGATTTGAAGCACACCAGCGGCATTCATGGCTTCTAAAAATAAGCCTTCACTGGTAGAGGCGTTCCCTATGGTTCCCCAGGCTATCTCATTTCCATTATTAGAAAAATTACGCCCTTCTGGAATGCCTAAAGCGCGGTATACTTTTGAGGCTTGCGCCAAACCGATCGAACGAGGAATCTGTCCTGCAGTAGGAGAGATATCAGAACTGTGATTGTACTGCTGGGTTAAATCTAACCAGTTACCTTCTTTATCGTGACTAGGCGTGACAAAGTGGGCCCCCATTTGTCTTCCTCCAGACATGGGTTCTTCTTTTAAATCTGGATGTGCATAAAGAGCAGCAAAAAGTTGTTGTGGACTCAATAAATCATGGGCCATTAAAATGGTTTGATCTCGATAATACCCAGATCTAAAGTCTCCTTTCTTAAAAAAGCGACTTAGAACAAGTTGAGGAAGTTCTTTACCATCTCCAAAAATTCCAAACTTTGCCTTTCCTGTTAAAACTTCTTTTCTGCCTAGAAGACTGCATTCTCTGCTGAGTACAATTACCTTATAGTCTGAGAGCAATTGCTCTTTAAAAGAATCAAAAGAGAGAGAGGGAAGCGCAATATCGTTAGTCTTGGGCATAGTAATTTTTGCGTTGTGCAAATTTACAAAAATTAACCCAACTTTACAGAAATGACCTTATTCAATAAAATTCTAAAACCATTTACGGGAAAACAGTTGCGTTAAAGTTTTGGGATCAAAAGTAATAACATAACGAATTTTTTGTTGATAATCAGGCCCTTGCATTTGCAAACCGTCTGAATTGTAAATAGGGAAATATACTTCTAAAAAGTCTGGCACTAAATTTAAACGCAACCCTGTGTCAAATAGTAGGCGTGAAGGCTGTTCTTTTTGATTGATATAGCCCACATCTCCATAGGCTTCTATCCATTTCCAAAGTCCAATACTTGAATTGAGTGTTAGTAAAAAGTCATCTGAATAAGGGCGGTCAAATTTTGATTTCAATCCACCTTCTGCTGGGATAAACTGTTGACTGTAGATTCCTGAAGTCTCAGATCTTCCGATATAGTTGTACTGAAATAAATAATCAGTAGGTCGATCTAGCGCATAGTCAAAGTAAGTTGTTGTTAAGTTATTACGCCACAAAAACTTTCCGGCGAATAGCCGTAAAGATATTTGTCTACCACTTCGCATAAGGTGACGGTATTCCGTAGTAAGATTGAATTTCCCAAATTGATCACTTGCTTCAAAACCTGCGTTAAGGGTGAAAAAATCTAGTGCTCCCTTATTGGAAAAAATATAATTTAAACCTGTGATACTATAGTTAGGGTTTTCAACGGTATTTTTATTTTCTTCTCTATCGATATATTGCCAAAAAAGACGAAAGAGCTGCTTTTTGTTGTCTCTGAGATTGCGATTCCTTTTGAAGATATTAATAGAAGTGAATAAGCTACTGTACCTGAGACCATTATCATAATGAAAACTCGAACCAGCTAGATTGATTTTCTTTAGGAAATAATCACTTTCGCTATTAAAAAGAGAATAAGCCGTTGCAAAGGTTCCTACAAATGTTTTCTCTTTGATTGAATAGAACGGTTCTAGGGTTAAAATAAGCGGCTTTGTCTTGATGGTTTTATTGTTGAGTCTTACGCCTAAGGACAAACCATCATAGGCATTAAAATCAACTCTTGGATTATAGAACACCTGATTGTATTGAGGGTCTTCAAGGTCTTTTACAAAGGTAAATCGCAAGGGTTTAACCCCTAAAGCGTTTAGCCTCTTCCAGTTATTACGGGGGTTAAACTCGGGTAATTTTGTTTTTGGATTGATCACTAAATAGTCTGCATCTTCTTGAGGAAGACTTAGGGATTGTCCAATTTGGCTTGCCTTATACTTATAGGCCTTGATCAGGCTGTCGTTTTTTACTAATCCGATCGTAAAAGGGGGACGCATATTGCTTTTTTCTTCTATGCTAAAGTTGATTGTTTTGTCTTGAATATCAATGCTGCCAAATCTTAAGTCGATTGCTTTTTTATTGTTGGCATAGTTTTTTAAGAAAGGAGCATCTTCTGGATTGAAAAAGCCAAAAAAGAATTCTTGCAAGTCTTTTCCACTGTATTGCTTTGTTTTAACCTCTTTGATAAAATCTATAATTGTTTTGTCACTAAACTCAACTACATAGTTGATGAGTAAGCCCATTTGACTGGGAGAACCAATTTGTTCATTGAATTTGATTAATTGATCTTTAGGTGTGACCAGGGCTTGTTGTAGATTTCTCCTTAAAACGAATTCGTGGTATTCAACAAAAGTATCTTCAAAGTTCAAGTCTTTAAATCGGTATTTTTTAAGTAGAAATTTTGCAATTGGCTGCCGCAAAACTAAGCCTAACAATTTTTTATCAGGATAATTTTCAATCACATAACGCATCATTAGATAGGTGTGCAAACCACCTAATAGCCAATAATCTTCTCGAGGGTGCAAGGGGAGAAGCTCGTTTAAATAGTGATATAAATAGGTGTTTAAGGCTTTAATTTCAAATTCAAATTGCGATGGAAAAGGCTTTAAAAAACTGGGGACTAATGTCAAGCCATAAAAGGGGCGTTTATCGTATTTCTGTTGGGAAAGTAAAATACGTTCGTGTGGATAAACCCCTAAGCTATTATTCAGAAAAGTATTGACTTTTCTAAGGCTGTATCTACTTCCAGCTTCACTTAAATCGTTGCTATCAAGATTCGAATACACTTCTTTTCCATCAAAACTGAACGCATTATTTGTTTCTTCCCTCCCGATATGAAACAGGAGTTGCTTTTTGTTTTTATTCTGAAAATAATGGGTGATAAAATCTGATGAGGATTCCGTTTTAAGTTGAACTAGATTGGAATGTATTTTCAGTTCTTTGGGGAGGGAAAACTTGATGTTGTAATTTCCTCTTCCATTGGGGTTGTCTTCTAAGTCTAAATGACTGACAGGTGCCCAACCTTCTTGATTTTGCCAGGCAATGGTCAAGAAGATATTCTCAAGGAAATATTGCTCTTTGGCTATGATGCCATAGCCTGTAAATTTTGCATCGGGTAATTTTAGACTGTACTTTATTTTAATTGTTTGTTGTTCACCTTTGGTGATTTCATTTGGTAAAACAACTTTAAGCACATCTATTTGATCTTGGGCTCTTTCCCAGCTCTGGCTAACTCCGTCTACCCATATTTCTTCTATAATTGTGGCGCCACGTTTAGACTTTCCAGAAAGATAGAAACTGCGGTTGTATTCTTCTACTAAACGTTTTGCCAAAGGGCTTTCTGTCGAGCTGTAGGCGTGATTCCAATCGTTTAGATAAATCGCATTAGTAGCGAAGTCATTTTGATGTGTGTAAGTGATTTCTTGTACTACTTTTATTTCATTTTCAGTCGCATCGAGTTTCGCCTCAATAATATAATTTGGCGCTTCTTGTGCTAATGCGGGTGACATTAAGCACAGAAGGATTGTAACAAACGAAAGTAGCCTAAGATTTATCATCGTTTACCCTTCATTTATTCTTCGTTGTTATAATACTCCCCTAAAAGTTCGAGTACTTCTTCTTTGGTGTCAACTAATTGAATTAGGCTTAAGTTTTCTTCGTTGATCATGCCTTGTGCTAGAAGGGTGTTTTTTAACCAATCTATCAGTCCCTTCCAGAAATCTGTTTTAACTAAAATGATAGGGATTTTCTTGATCTTTTCTGTTTGTACTAGGGTGATGGCTTCGAATAATTCATCTAAGGTGCCTACACCACCCGGTAAAACGATAAAGGCTTTTGAAAACTTTACAAACATTACTTTTCGCACAAAAAAGTATTCAAAATTTAGATTGTGTTCTTTATCGATATAAGCATTCGAGTTTTGTTCAAAAGGCAAGTCAATATTCAGTCCTACAGAAACACCTTGAGCTAATTGTGCTCCTTTATTTCCAGCTTCCATAATTCCAGGTCCTCCACCTGTAATGATGCCAAAGCCTTTATCTGCAATCGACTGTGCGATTTCTACGCCTAGGGTGTAATAGGGGGAGTCAGGTTTTGTTCTGGCAGAACCAAAAATTGATACGCAAGGTCCAACTGCATCTAGTTGCTCATAGCCATTAACTAATTCTCCCATGATCTTAAAAACAGACCAGGCGTCCTTTTTCTTTGGAGTATCGTTATTATTTGAGGTTGTTTTCATAAGCGATAAATTCTTTTTTCAAGTAATGTGCTGTATGACTATTCTTTTTTTCTAAAATAGCTTCTGGGATCCCCTGTGCTACTATGGCACCTCCGCCTTTTCCGCCCTCTGGGCCAATATCTACAATATAATCGACTTGTTTAATTACATCGAGATTGTGTTCTATGATTAATACCGTATTTCCCTTATCTGTAAGGTGATTCAGGACTTCTAATAGCACTCGAATATCTTCAAAATGCAAGCCCGTAGTGGGTTCGTCTAAGATGTAAAGGGTGTTTCCAGTGTCTCTTTTAGCCAACTCTGTCGCTAATTTTATGCGTTGTGCTTCTCCTCCAGAAAGGGTAGTAGAGGATTGTCCCAGTGCGATATACCCCAGACCCACATCTTGAAGGGTTTTTACTTTGCGAAAGATCTTTGGGATTGGTTCAAAAAAATCACAGGCCTGGTTAATCGTCATTTGTAAAACATCTGAAATGGATTTCCCCTTGAACCTAATTTCTAGGGTTTCTCGGTTAAAACGTTTTCCATTACAGGATTCACATTCGACATAAACATCTGGCAAGAAGTTCATTTCGATCACTTTTAGTCCACCTCCCATACAAGTTTCACATCGGCCTCCTGTTACATTAAAGCTAAAGCGACCGGGTTTATATCCTCTTATTTGAGCTTCAGGAGTTTGGGTAAATAGGTTACGTATTTCACTAAAAACACCTGTATATGTAGCAGGGTTAGAACGTGGCGTTCGTCCAATAGGGCTTTGGTTTACATCAACCACCTTATCAAGGTTTTCTAAACCCTTTATCGCGCTGTATTCCAAAGGTTTTTTTACGCCATTGTAATAATGAGCATTGAGGATAGGGTAGAGGGTTTCATTGATAAGCGTAGATTTTCCACTACCTGAAACTCCTGTGACCCCAATCATTAGTCCTAAAGGGATCTCTAAATCAACATTTTTTAAATTATTCCCCTTGCAGCCCTTAAGCGATAGTTTTTTACCATTGCCTTTTCTCCTTTCGGTCGGGATAATAATACTTTTCTTCCCGGTTAAATAATCTGCTGTGAGGGATTGATCACTAAGGATCTCCGCTGGGCTTCCTTTGGATATAATTTCACCTCCATTTTTTCCAGCATGTGGGCCAAGGTCAATGACATAGTCGGCACGTTCGATCATGTCCTTGTCGTGTTCAACAACGACAACAGAGTTACCGATATCGCGTAAAGCAGTAAGCGAATTGATCAGGCGCTCGTTATCTCTTTGATGCAGACCTATACTAGGCTCGTCAAGAATATATAAGACTCCGACTAATTGAGAACCAATCTGTGTCGCTAATCGTATGCGTTGTGCTTCTCCACCCGAAAGGGATTTAGAAGAACGATTTAAAGCGAGGTAGCTTAAGCCAACGTTTAATAAGAATTCTGTTCTAGCTTTTATCTCTTTGATGATTTCTTCTCCTATTTTCAACTCGTTAACTGAAAGTTTTTCAGGGAGAATCAATACCCACTCATATAAATCTTTCAAGTCCATTTGCGCTAAATCTGCAATGGATTTCTCATCAATTTTAAAGTTGAGCGCTTCCTCGTTTAAGCGATTTCCTTTGCAGCTTCTACAGCTTTCTTGATCCATATACTCAGCTGCCCAACGTTTGATATTCATCGAATCTGCTTGC
The DNA here is from genome assembly GCA_039768455.1 of Candidatus Arcticimaribacter sp. Classification (GTDB taxonomy): domain Bacteria; phylum Bacteroidota; class Bacteroidia; order Flavobacteriales; family Flavobacteriaceae; genus Arcticimaribacter. The sequence goes on along the minus strand of JBDNAJ010000035.1, from coordinate 25,499 downwards.
TGGTACTGATTAAAGATAAAGTTCTCTATCCCTTCATAGTCAATTTTGTATTTGCGGGTCACCCCTAAACTTTTAGATGCGACAGAGAAGGTTTCATTCCCTCCTCTTAAAATGATATTAAGCGCTTTAGCAGGGATATCTTCAATGGGATCTGCGAGAGAGAAGTTATAGCGTTTTGCAATTGTTTCAATTTGCTTGTAGCCCCAAGAGCTCTTTTTGTTTCCAAGCGGTTTAATTCCCCCAGCAGCTATCGACAGCGAACGGTCTGGAATGATTTTATTGGTATTGATCACATGTTGATCGCCTAAACCTTTGCAACTAGGGCACATTCCTTTTGGGGAATTAAAGGAAAACGAATTAGGTTCTGGATTGGGGTAGGATACCCCAGAACTAGGGCACATTAAATTCCGACTAAAATAGCGTGGCTCTTGGGTTTCAGTGTTTAACACCATCAAAGTATCATTGCCTTGATACATGGCGGCAATCATGGATTCTCTCAATCGCTTGATGCTGTTTTCACTATCGTTGATGGTCATGCGATCGACCACTAATTCAATGTCATGTGTTTTATAGCGATCGACTTTCATCCCTCTGGAAAGTTCAACTACAACCCCGTCAACCCTAACTTTTACAAAGCCTTGACGAGCAAGGTTTTCAAACAACTCGCGATAATGTCCCTTTCTAGATTTGATAATAGGGGCGAGTAGCATGACCTTTTTTTGGTTGTAGTCAGCTAAGATTAACTCAATGATTTGATCATCGCTATAACTGACCATTTTTTCATTTGAAATATAACTGTAGGCCGTTCCTATTCTGGCATACATCAAACGCAAGAAATCATAGAGTTCTGTGATGGTCCCTACCGTAGAGCGCGGACTTTTAGACGTTGTTTTTTGCTCTATGGCAATTACAGGAGAGAGGCCATCGATCTTATCTACTTCTGGTCGCTCGAGATTACCTAGAAATTGTCTTACATAGGCCGAAAATGTTTCCATATAGCGGCGTTGTCCTTCAGCATAGATGGTATCAAAGGCTAGGGAAGACTTTCCGCTTCCTGATAATCCAGTAATCACGACCAATTGATCACGTGGTATCTGGATGTCAATATTTTTTAGATTGTGTACCCTTGCGCCTTGTACGTCAATACAATTTTCCTCTATTGTCATTTTATTTTTTTCCTTTTTAGACTTATAAAGTAGCTGCAGCGTCATCACCTCTAGGATCAGCACCAACACTTATATTTCCATGATCTATTAAAATAGCATCTACTTTACCAATTATGCGGCTGTGCTTTGCTTCTATAGTATGCCCTTTGTCTTTTAATTTTTGAATAACATCTTCTTTAAAAGCGTCAGGTTCTAATACCACTACATCTGGGAGCCATTGATGATGAAAACGCGGGGCAGCCACCGCTTCTTGCATCCCCATCCCGTGTTCATACACATTGAGAACGGCTTGAAAAACAGAAGTAATGATGGTAGAACCTCCCGGCGTTCCTACTACCATATACAGCTCATTGTTTTTTTCTATGATTGTTGGGGTCATTGAGCTAAGCATACGTTTTTTTGGAGCAATACAATTCGCATTGCTTCCCGTTAGGCCAAACATATTAGGCGTTCCCGGCTTGCTGCTAAAATCATCCATTTCATTGTTCATAAATACCCCGATCTCATCGACATACACCTTTGAACCATAGGCTCCATTAAGGGTAGTGGTGACAGATACTGCGTTTCCGTCTTTGTCCACAATAGAGAAATGTGTGGTTTCATCACTTTCTACTACAATGATATCCCCATGCGAAACATCTTTTGAAAGTGTGGCGTTGTCCGCAGAATAGTTTTGCATTCTTTCAGCAACATAAGATGGATCAATTAGATGCGCTTGTGGGACAGAGACAAAGTCAGGGTCGCCTAAAAAGTGACTGCGATCGGCATAAGAACGTCGTTCTGCTTCAATCATCAAATGCATGCTTTCAATAGTGTTATGCCCCATGTTTTTAAGATCATAAGGAGCGACCATTTGCATCATTTGGCTTAGGCAAATCCCGCCGCTAGAAGGGGGCACCATTGAAATTACATTGAGTTCTTTATAGTCGAATTGAATGGGATCACGCCACTTTGGCTGATAAGCCATTAAATCTTCATGGCTTAAGATTCCACCCGTTGCTTGTGTTTTATTGACCATGGCTTCTGCGACCCAACCTTTATAGAAACCTGCATTTCCTTTTGCTGCAATAGCTTTGAGCGTTCTTGCTAAAGGAAGGTTTACAATGCGATCTCCTGCCTTGTGTTCTTGTGCAAAAAAAGTGTCCTCTCCATTGACTTCAATGAACAAATCGCGATAACGTTTAAAGCTTTGGGATTGTTTTTCGGTGACGATATAACCTTCTTCTGCTAATTTGATGGCTGGCGCCAAAAGTTGCTCGAGAGGGAGAGAGCCCATTTTGCGATGTACTTCAAGTATTCCTGCCACAGCACCCGGGATCCCTACGGCTAAGCCTCCTAGAGTACTCAGTTTTGGAACCACATTGCCTTTATCGTCAAGAAAGAGGTCTTTGGTGGCTTTTAAAGGCGCCATCTCACGATAATCTAAGGTGCCAGTTTCACCTGCTGCGGTTCGATAAACAAAGAACCCCCCACCAGTAATGTTTCCTGCCACAGGATAAACAACCGTTAGGGCAAAGCTAGTTGCGACCATGGCGTCATAAGCGTTCCCGCCTTGCATCATTACTGTTTTACCCGCTTCAGAAGCTTCTATACGAGCAGAAACAACAGCAGCTTGTATCCCTTGCTTTGATGCAGTATCACATTGTAAAAAAACAAGTAGAGCAAGAAAGAAGGTGATTTTTCTCATGAGTAATTTTAAGCCTTAAATTTAAATAAAGTTCCCCAACTATTCTCCCAATTCTAGCTTATTCTTACAATGCGCTTCAAGATCAGAAAAGAAGTCCTGGAATTCTGTAATTAGCTGCGCTTTATTAGCTTCAATAGTGCTTATTGCAGCAGGGAAATTAGACGGGAAGGAGGTGCGTTTACTCATGTGGAATAAAATCCGCTCTAAACCTTTAATGGAACGGTATTCAACCAGCCAATTTTGTTCTTGCATTAATTCAAATAAACGATGCATTTTATCTGGCAAAAGATTCTTCTGGCTGGCTGTATGACGGTAAAATTCTGCCGCATAGGAAGACAGATCCACAGTGTGGTAGTTCTCCCAAAATTGTGCTAAAAGGTGATCATAGACCACATCGAGGATTACTCTTGCATAATGACTGTGTTCAGGAAAGAATAATTTGCAGTGTTGTCTAAAGATGGGGTGTGCATCTGTAAAGCTATCGATACTGCGGTGAAGCATAATCCCCTCTTGAATCTTTTGTGAATAGTGGCTGTATTGATTTCCGCGAATGCTATCTGCTATAAAGTTGCCAAACCTAAGGTCAGTGTCTGTTCCAGATAAATAAAGGTGGGCGAGGAAATTCATTTGGTAAAAATAAACTCTTTTGTTAAACCAGCCCGCTTTTTAATTCTTTACAATTTTTATATTTGGTAAAATTTAATACATGACCTTAATCAAATCAATATCTGGAATCCGTGGTACTATTGGAGGGCGGCCTGAAGATAACTTAACACCCATTGATGCGGTAAAGTTTGCAGCGGCCTATGGGACTTATATGCAACGCCAAACCAGTGAAGATAAAATGACGATTGTAATCGGTCGTGATGCCCGTATTTCTGGAAAAATGATCCAAAGTTTGGTCATGCAAACGCTCGTTGGGATGGGGATTGATATTATCGATCTAGGTTTATCGACTACACCCACGGTAGAAATGGCGGTTGTTGAAAAAAATGCCGATGGAGGGATCATATTAACAGCCAGTCACAACCCCAAACAATGGAATGCCCTTAAATTACTTGATGCCAAAGGAGAATTTCTTGATGCAGCAGCAGGGGCCACAATTTTATCTTTAGCGGAAGCGGAAGATTTCACCTTTGCTGAAGTTGATGATTTAGGCCAGGTAGAACAAGACAATACAGCTATCGCAGCTCATATAGAGGCTGTTTTAGCCCATCCATTAATTGATTTAGCGGCGATTAAAGCAGCGAATTTTTCTGCTGTGGTTGACGGAGTAAATTCTACGGGTGGAATTGCACTTCCTCCTCTATTAGAGGCATTAGGCGTAAAATGCTTTCCATTGTATTGTGACCCCACGGGGCATTTCCCTCACAACCCTGAACCGCTCAAAGAACATTTAGGGGATTTAGCAGAGGAAGTCGTGCGTAAAAAAGCAGATTTAGGAATTGTTGTAGACCCAGATGTGGACCGTTTAGCCTTTATGGATGAAACCGGAGAAATGTTCGGGGAAGAATATACTTTAGTGGCCTGTGCAGACTATGTTTTAAGTAAAACTCCTGGGAATACGGTTTCTAATCTTTCTTCAACACGGGCTTTACGTGATGTGACCGAAGCTGCTGGAGGTCAATATTTTGCTTCTGCCGTAGGCGAAGTAAATGTGGTGACAAAAATGAAAGAAAAGCAGGCTGTAATCGGGGGAGAAGGCAATGGCGGAATTATCGATCCTAACCTTCATTATGGCCGCGACGCCTTGGTTGGGATTGCCTTATTTTTATCCCTATTGGCGCAACGCAAATGCAGTGTTTCTGCCTTAAAAGCTTCTTATCCGCAATACTATATGAGTAAGGGTAAAATTGCCCTTGAAGCAAGTTTAGATGTCGATGCTTTATTGACGCAAATGGAACATAATTATCAAGCCGATCAACCTTTGACCATTGACGGGGTAAAGATTGATTTCCCAGAGGGCTGGGTGCATATGCGAAAATCAAATACAGAACCCATTATACGGGTATATGCAGAAGCAGCAACCCAGGAACAGGCTGATGCTTTGACCCAGCGTTTTTCAAGTGAATTATTAGCTATTGCTGGGCAGTAGCAGTAGCAGGAGCAAAATGTTTGTGCTTAAAACGATTGTGTGACCACAGGTATTGGCTAGGGTCTTTGTTGATTTGTGCTTCTAATTTGGCGGTAAACAAATCGGTGATTTCATTTTCTTTACACTGGGATGGATCTTTGACAAGTAGCGATACCTTTGCGATATAATGCCCGCGTTTTATCCTATTGATCTCTGTATAATAAACTGGAAAATTAAATTCTTTTGCCAGACGATCTGCTCCTGTAAATACCGGAACAACAATTCCCATAAAAGGGCGCCAATAATTTTTTGGTTTTAATCGGGGAGATTGATCGTTGATAAAGCCATACAATCCATAATGTCCATTTTTTTCATTAGAGCGAATAAAGTCAATGGTTTTAAAGCGCGATAATAAGTAAGCTTTATGCTTCTCGCGAGACTTAGAAATTAAGTTGTTAAAGTATTTGTTTTTTAAGGGACTATATACGCCGTATCCTTTTCCTAACAAGTGATACCCAATGCTCAACATACCTTCCCAGTTTGAATAATGACCTAGTAATAAAATGGTGCTTTCTCCTTTTTCTTCATGGGCATTGATCAACTCCATGTTTTCAAAGACAAAGCGCTTTTTTATTTCCTTTTCAGAAATCGTTAAATTCTTAGCCATCTCCATAAAAACGTCACAAAGATGTTTGTAGAAGTCTTTTTCAATCTGAAGAAGTTCGGCTTGAGAGCGATCAGGAAAGCTTAACTTAAGGTTTTTGCGTACTACTTTTAAACGAAACCTAAATACACGATATAGCAAGAAAGACAGAAAGTCAGAAAGGGCGTAGAGTAGTGGATAAGGCAATATGGAAACCCCCATCAAAATAGGGTAGGCGATGATAAAGATGAGTAAGTTCAATTCGAGAATATTTTGAGGCAAATATAACTATATTTGAACTAAATAATTTGCTATGATAGGGACAGCTCCCTTTATTTTAATCTTACTGGCTGCAATTGCATTGATTAGTTATCGTGCCATTAAAGATCCTTTGTTATTTAACCGTTTAAAATTTAATGTAAGTGCGGTAGAAAACGGAGAATTTTATCGTTTACTCACGGCTGGTTTTATTCATGTTGACTACAATCATTTATTTTTTAATGGTTTTACGCTCTTTATTTTTGGCGGTAATGCCCTGTATGGTTTAGGCACAGTAAACTTTATACTGCTTTATTTGATCAGTTTATTAATGGGGAATGGATTGGCGTATTACTATCATAAAAAGAACCCTTATTATACCGCAGTAGGTGCCAGTGGAGCGATAATGGGGATTGTTTACAGTAGTATTTTAATGTTTCCAGAAATGGAGCTTGCCTTTATTTTCTTTCCGGTACCCATGCCGGCCTATGTTTTTGGGGTGGGCTATTTAATTTATACCTTATTTGGCATCAAATCTCAAAATGACGGCATAGGGCACACAGCTCATTTTGGCGGAGCCATCGGGGGAATTATTTGTACCCTGGTATTTGATCCATTTGTATTTGAAAAATCCTTTTACACCTTAATTTTAATGGTGGGAATAACCTTGATAGCGGGCTATTTCCTCTTTCGACAGTCGAATCGTTAATTTTTTAGCAGCTCTTCAATCTTAGCGTCAAGTTGCGCTCCACGTAAATTTTTTGCGACGATTCGCCCCTCACGGTCTAGGACAAAAGCAGCGGGGATAGAGCGCACACTGTACAATTGTGCGATGGGATCTGCCCAATATTGCAAATTCGAGACATGGTTCCAAGTCAAGCCATCGTCTGCAATAGCGCGTTCCCAACTGGCTTTGTTGCGGTCTAAAGACACCCCAACGATTTCTAATCCTTTATCGTGCATGCGTTTGTACAAGCGCACTAGGTTAGGGTTTTCTATGCGACAAGGACGACACCATGATGCCCAAAAATCAATAATGGTTACTTTACCGCGGAAGCTTTCTAAAGCAACTCGCTCTCCGCTAGGGGTGGGACCATCAAACAATGGAGCGATTTCTCCGATTGCCGTTGGGTTGACCGGGGCGTTAACGACATTGGATACATTAATCCCAGACTTACTGCTGCGAATGCGATCTGAAAAAGTATCGAAAATTTCTTTTACTTCATTACGAGCTAAAGTTTTCTGCTTGAGAAAGCGCTCTAGGATTAAGGCTGAGATATAAGAATCTGTTTTCGTCTTGATAAAGTTCTTTTCATAGTCAACCAGTTTTTCTTGTAAAATCGTGTATTGCTGTTGCAAATCTTGCGCTAAAAGATTGTCTCCTAAGGCATTTGCCGATTGAATTTCCGCAACGATTGCATTCATGTCACTCGCAAAAGTCTTAGTCTCTTTTCGATAAAAATAGAGGTCTTCATTAGAAGAAGTACCTGACAAATCCATTTCGGCTAAACTTTCTTGCAAAAGCTTTACCTCGATATTTCCCTCTTCAACGATAAAGGCAGAATTTAGCTGTTGCCCTTCAACAAATAAAAAGTTAACATCAATTTGCGCAACACTCCCGCTAAAATTAAATTGCCCATTCGCAACAGTAGCAGTATCTATGGTAGAAGGCTGACCATTAGCATTCGCTTGAATGCGAAAGATTCTTTTTCCATCTGGTAGGTTAGTCGTTCCGTTGAGAACAAAAGTATTTTTTTCTATTTGATTGCAAGCAGCAAGAGAAATAAGAAGTCCAAAAAGGATTAAGGCTGTTTTTTTCATATGACAAAAATACACATTACGCTTTAAATAGACGAATCAAGGGAAGGACTAGTAGATGGTTTTTTTTCGCCTTATATTTGTCCTAAACTATACCCATGGCAGGAAACCAATTTGGCAAACTTTTTAGCGTAACGACTTTTGGGGAATCACATGGTGCTGCCATAGGCGGTGTTATTGATGGTTGCCCAGCAGGAATTGAACTTGATTTACACGCAATACAGCACGATTTAGATAGAAGAAAGCCGGGGCAATCTGCGATTGTCACCCAGCGCAAAGAACCCGATGAAGTCGCTTTTTATTCAGGTATTTTTGAAGGAAAAACTACCGGTACTCCCATTGGCTTTGCCATTCATAACACCAATCAAAAGTCACATGATTATAGTCATATCAAGGACAGTTATCGCCCATCACATGCCGATTATGTTTATGATCAAAAATATGGCTTTCGCGATTATCGCGGGGGTGGAAGAAGTTCTGCAAGAGAAACAGCCAGTAGAGTAGTAGCAGGAGCAATTGCAAAGCAATTCCTAAATGATATTCGCTTTAACGCTTATGTTTCTGCCGTAGGCGATATAAAATTAGACAGGCCTTATCAGGATTTAGACTTTAAGCATATTGAGGAAAACCCCGTGCGTTGTCCTGATCCAGAGAAGGCAAAAGAAATGGAGGCTTACATTCGTCAAATTCGCAAAGAAGGAGATACTGTGGGTGGAATCATTACTTGTGTGATTCAAAATGTACCTGTTGGCTTAGGCGAACCAGCCTTTGATAAGTTGCATGCAGAGCTAGGAAAAGCGATGCTGTCGATCAACGCGGTAAAAGGCTTTGAATACGGCAGTGGTTTTGCTGGAGCACAACTTAAAGGAAGCCAACACAACGATCCATTTAATGCTGATGGAACAACGCAGTCCAATCGCTCTGGCGGAGTTCAAGGCGGGATTTCAAACGGGATGGATATCTACTTTAATGTTGCCTTTAAGCCCGTAGCAACAGTAATGCAAGCACAAGAAACAATCAACAATAAAGGGGAGAAAGTGACCATGGAAGGAAAAGGAAGGCACGATCCTTGTGTTGTACCTCGTGCCGTGCCTATAGTTGAGGCAATGGCAGCATTAGTCTTAGCGGACTATGAATTGATTCGCAGAACAAACAAAATTTAATATGAAGAGTATCGCCTTACACTGGAAAATATTAATTGGAATGGCCCTGGGGGTTATCTTTGGTCTTGTCTTGTCGTTTGTTGACGGTGGCGGTGCCTTTATAGGGGATTACATTAAGCCCTTTGGGACGATTTTTATTAATTTATTAAAGCTTATTGCGATTCCTTTAATTCTTGCTTCTTTGATTAAAGGAGTTTCTGATTTAAAAGATATTTCAAAGCTGTCCCAAATGGGAGGGAGAACCATTTTAACTTATGTGACCACGACTTTGATCGCTGTTACCATAGGCTTGATTTTGGTGAATACCATCCAACCTGGGAAATCGATTTCTGTTGAAACTCGTCAAGAGCTTGTCGATGCTTATGCAACCGATGCAGACCAAAAGCGTGAGGCGGCAGCAAAACAACAAGAAGCAGGTCCTTTACAGGCTTTGGTGGATATCGTTCCTTCAAATATTTTTGCAGCAGCGACAAACAATCGCAATATGTTACAAATCATCTTCTTTGCCCTTTTCTTTGGGATTGGGATGATCTTGTTACCCGAAGAAAGTTCTCAACCAGTAAAAGCGTTTTTTGATTCTTTTAATGCCATTATTTTAAAGTTGATCGATATGATTATGATGGTAGCACCTTATGGAGTGTTTGCCTTGCTCGCTGCCCTGGTGGTAGAAGCACCTAGTGTAGAATTGTTTCAAGCTTTAGCGCTCTATGCCATTACCTTATTGTTAGGTCTAGCTGCAATGATCTTTGTTTATTCGATTATTGTAAAAGTTTTTACTGGAAAAAGTCCAGCCACTTTTTTTAAGGGGATCGCTCCAGCGCAATTATTAGCATTTTCTACGAGTTCAAGTGCGGCAACTTTACCTGTCACCATGGAATGTGTAGAAGAAAATCTGGGAGTAGATAAAGAAGTCACCAGTTTTGTCTTGCCCATAGGAGCCACCATCAATATGGATGGAACTAGTGTTTATCAAGGCGTTGCGGCTGTTTTTATCGCTCAGGCCTTTGGTTTAGATCTAAGCTTATCGGCTCAATTGGGAATTATCTTTACCGCAACTTTAGCGTCTATAGGAACAGCTGCTGTCCCTAGTGCAGGGATAGTGATGCTGGTAATTGTCCTCGCTCAAGCAGGGATTCCAGAAGCTGGATTGGCCTTGATTTTTGCCATCGATAGACCACTAGACATGTGCCGTACAGTTGTTAATGTAACAGGAGATGCTGCAGTTTCTATGCTGGTTGGAAAATCTATCGGGAAGTTAAAAGATTAGCTTAAATAGCCTTTTTTAATTCCGTCATTCGATAAGCGAAACAGCAAGTAAGCGACTATAATCACTAGCATTGGCATAAAGTAAGTTGAATTGCCATAGACTTCTACCGCTGTGGTGAAAAAGAGCCAATAACTCATTTGTGCAATTACCGCGACAAGCGAGATTAAAAGCGCCATCATTGACCATGCTTTTCGCATCAATAGTCCTGTACAGCCAATACTTCCACCAAAAACACCAAGGGCAAACGCAATGGTGCTCCATAAAGGAGTATTATTCATTAGGGCTTGTTCAGCATCTTGTAGAGCAGCAATATCCTCTGGAGAGAGATTGATTTGCATAAAGAAATTAGCGATGCCTATTAAATTCCAAAGTAAAGCGATGCTCACCACCGCATAAAACCATTTTGGGAGTGTGATTTTTAACATAATTTAGGTAAGATTAATTTATAAAGGGGATTTGTTTGCGTTCTGACCACAGGACGATAAGGGATAAGACCCAAGTGCCTATTGCCATATAAAAGAGTTGACCACCGTCGCCTTTGACCTCAATACCCAATTGGGTCAAATGAGAGAAAATAGCCCCTGCCATTAAACCAACGCTTAAAAGTGCTCCGGCCCAGCTTGTTCTTTTGATTAAAATTAAAATGCTGGCGAAGAGTTCCATCACCCCAATACCGATTCTCCCATAAGGCTCTAAGCCTAAGGTTGTAAAGATGTAAACACTGTCTTCGTGTGCTCCAAATTTATAGTACAGGGTTTGTAAAAGAATAACTGCTACGATGAGGCGTAAGACGAATAGAAGATTCTTGTTCATAAAAGTGTAGATTATAGTTCAGTTCAATGTACAAAAATATTATGATTTCGCTTTTTGGAACAGGGCATAGATAAATGCTTGGGTGGTGTTAAAAGGGGTAGTATGCACCTCTTTTTGCTGTTGAAGCAGTTTAAAATCACTGGCGAAATTTGCTTCAAGATGATCTGCATCATATTGGGTAATGGGCAAACCGCTGCATTTTAATGGACCATCTTTTGAGAAAGTACTCATCAATATATATTGACTTACTACGTTAGATACCAATCGGTTATAGGTTTCAATATCTCTTTTTTGGGTTAAAAAATGGAATACGGCACGGTCGTGCCAAAGGGCATAAGTGCGCTCTGCTTGAAAAGTGGTGATATCTGCTTCAATCCATTTTACTTTGGCGGCCATGTCGCCTAAACGGGCTTGAGACTTTTGCAGGGCAGCTTTTGAAATGTCTAAAACACTAAGATCGGTATAGCCTAAGGCTAATAAATAATCCACTAGATGGCTTTCTCCGCCTCCAATATCAATGATGGGTGCATCTTTAGGCAAAGCCAAAGATTCAATCCAGGAAAGGCTTAAAACGGGCTTGCCTTGGGTCCAGCTCACTTCTTCTGGACTTTTGTGGGTATAGATATTTTCCCAATGTGATTTTCTTTGATCCATTTATTTTAAATAAGCGCGTAAAACTTTTTCCATCACCTCATATCCGACTTTGTTAGGATGAACGCTATCATAGCCTAAGTTGTCCTTTAACCCTTTTTCTGCATTCACCATGGGAGTGTAATAATCGACATAAACCAAGCTCTTTTCCTGAGCATAGGCCTTGATCATTTGATTGAGTTCAATGACCTTTTGTGTAGGAATGATTTCTGGCCTCCAAGGAAAAGAGTTCGCCGGCAATACCGAGCATAAAATCATTTCAACACCATTTGTGCTGGCGAGTTCTGCCATAGAGATGATATTATCCATGATGGCATTCAAGCTAATGGGGCCAGTGTTTTGAGCGATATCATTGATCCCAGCAAGTAAGATCACTTTCTTTGGTCGAAGGCCTATAACATCCTGGCCAAACCGCAACAATAACTGTGGTGTTGTTTGTCCGCCGATCCCTCTTCCAACAAAATTGTGCTCTTTGAAAAAAGAGGGGTTGAATTGCGGCCAACCTTCTGTGATGCTATCGCCAAAGAAGACTGCTTCAATCGTTTGTTCGCTGGTTAAAAGGGTTTTATTTTCAAGACTATAGCGAGACAAGTTCGCCCAATCTTGTGCCTGGGTTTGATGGAATGCCATACAGAATAAGAGAATGTTAAAGAGTTTCATCGTTGCAAGCTAAGCAATTAATGGACAAACTTGTGTTGGTAACGCGCATCGGGTAGGGGGCAGTGCTTGTGTTTCCCAAACCAGCGGTAGCGATTTTTAGCGATAATGCGATAAAGACCGTTCGTCAACGTTTTGGGTAAAAAGGAAAAGGGCAAGAGCAAACGCCATGCGCCACCTAATTGCTTTAAGACCATAAAAACGCCTTCTGCTTCGAGGGCAAAACTGTATTGCTGGTCCCAAACGACGATACTATCGATCTGGTTTAGATCCAGTTCACGCTCTTTGGCGAAGCCTAAAAATAAAGCGCTGTCTAAGGAACTAAAACGCAGTTGATCCTTTTTATCCCAATGACATAATTTTTGCACCCAATAGTTACAAAGGACACAGGGTTCGTCATAAAAAATGATCAAGGGTTTCATTTTGCCTTTTTAGCTGCCTGTACCAAATCTAGGGCTTCTAAATTTACTTGGGTAGTAAAGACTCCATAATTCACTACGGCTTTGCGCTTTTCGATCGAATCAATGGTCCCCACAGACTTGCCGTCAAAAAGGCGGACTTGGTCGCCTACTTTAAAGTCAATTTTAGGCTTCACCGGTTCTGGTTTTGGCGCAGCCTTCTTTTGCTTCTTCTCTTTGCGAATGGTGACTATGGCCTTTTGGGTCTCTTCCTCGGCTTTCTTTTTTGCTTCGCGTTCATTGCGTTTTTCGGCGGCAGATTTCTTTTTGCGTTTAGCGTTTTCGGTTTCTACTAAGCGCAGCATATCGGCGATGAGGGGACGTTTTTTCCCGTTGTCAAAATAGCGATCTGCAATATCGTTAAGGCGATTTCCCAACACTATCATGCGCTGGTTGTGGTCGTATAACTCTTGGTAACTGTTGAGCTTCGCTTTGACTTTCAGGTTGAGTTCTTCGAGTTTTTCGCCTTCTTTTTCTGCCTTTGATTCTTTGGCTTTTAAAGAAGCCCCGGTATCCATCATTTGCTTGCGCTCCTTTTGAAGTTTAGCAATGGTGGCGTCAAAGCGCACTTTTCCGCGTTCAATTTTTTTCTTCGCCCGATTGACTAAGCTGTACGGAATCCCATTTTTTTGGGCCACCTCAAAAGTAAAAGAACTCCCTGCTTCGCCCATGATCAATTTAAAGACCGGTTCAAGGGTGCGATTGTCAAACTGCATGTTCGCATTGGTCATATGCGGTAATTCGCTGGCCAACACTTTTAAATTGGAATAGTGGGTGGTGATAATCCCGTACGCTTCGCGGTTGTAGAACTCTTCTAAAAAGGCTTCAGCAAGTGCGCCGCCTAATTCTGGATCAGACCCAGTGCCAAATTCATCAATCAAAAACAAGGTTTTTTCATTGCATTTGCGCAAGAAATACTTCATGTTTTTTAAGCGATAGGAGTAGGTGCTCAAATGATTTTCAATGGATTGATTATCCCCTATATCGGTGATAATCTGCCCAAAGAAGCACACCCTTGACTTTTCGTCTACGGGGATCAACATCCCGCTTTGCAGCATCAACTGCAGTAAACCAACGGTTTTTAAGGTGATACTTTTTCCCCCAGCATTAGGCCCAGAAATGACAATAATGCGATGCTCTGCATACAAGTGAATGTCTTGTGGGTAGGTGGGTTTATTCGCTTCTTTATGGTTGAGATAGAGCAGGGGATGATAGGCGTCGATCAATTCCATTTCTCTGTTTTTCGAAATGATGGGCATAATCCCGTTGATGGACTGCGCATACATCGCCTTTGCATAAATCACATCGATCTGTGTGAGATAGTCTTGGTATTGTTGCAAGAGTGGGCGAAAAGGTTGAAAGTAAGCCGTTAATTCGCGGAGGATCTTTTGAATTTCCTCGCTTTCTTCAAAAGTTAAGTTGTTGAGCTCCCTAGAGTATTGCAAGGTAGTTTCTGGTTCGATATAAACGATGCTACCCGTTTTTGAACTGCCCATAATTGCGCCCTTTACCTTGCGTCTATGCATGGCTTTGACAGCAAGAACACGTTTGTTATCCACTACCGTTTCACGGATATCATCCAGGTAATCTGCACTGGTATAGGTGCTTAAAGCCCGTTGAAAGCTTTGCCCGATCTTTCCGCGCACACTGTTGATTTGCTTGCGAATGCGGTAGAGTTCCTCTGAAGCGTTGTTGCGTATTTCCCCAAAACGATCGATGACAGCATCGATCTTTTCTTTGGGTTCTTTGGTGACCTCAATTTCTTCGCCTAAAGATTTTAAACTAGGGTAGTACTCCTTAAACTTTTTAAAGAATTTTAAGAGAATATTCGACGTCTCATTGGCCGTAGCGATTCTTCTAAAGCCTTCAATTTCTAAGACGCTATTGTCGATTTTCAGCATACTGATTTCTGCACTCAAATCGTCAAAACCGTGATTGGGGATACGGTTGTCATTGTCAAAAGAAGCGACGTACTCTGAAACCAGCTGTAGGTTTTTAACAATTCGCTCTTCGTCGTCAAGGGGTTTTATTTGTCCAATGGCTTCCTTCCCTAAGCCCGTAATACAATGGGTACTTAGCTGAGATAAAACCGTATCGAACTCTAAGTCTAGTAAAGACTTTTCTGGGATTTTCAAGGTGTATTTTTCTTACATTAGCAGCACAAAAATACACAATTCATGCGTGTCAAAATACATCCTAGTTGGGAAAAAGCACTACAGCCTGCCTTTGACAGCCCTTCCTTTACATCTTTGGCCGCTTTTGTTGAGACTGCATATAGGACAAATGACTGTTATCCCCCAGAAGAAAACATATTTGAAGCCTTTAACCATTGTCCCTTAGATCAACTAAAAGTGGTGATCCTAGGCCAAGACCCCTATCACGGTCCAGGACAAGCCCATGGCTTGAGTTTCTCTGTCCCAGTGGGGGTCAATCACCCGCCTTCGCTTATGAATATTTTTAAAGAAATTGAAAGTGATATCGGGATTCCTTACCCTAGAAGTGGGAACCTAAGCCCCTGGGCAAAGCAAGGGGTCTTTCTCCTTAACGCTACCTTGACCGTTCAAGCCCAGCAGGCAGGGAGCCATCAAAAACAAGGCTGGGAAAGCTTTACCGATGCGGTGATTCAAAGCATCTCTGCAGAGAAAAGCGGAGTGGTCTTTATGTTATGGGGAGGCTTCGCCAAAAAGAAAGCCAAATTAATCGATGCTTCTAAACACTTGATTCTAAACAGCGGACACCCATCGCCTTTAAGTGCTAATAGAGGATATTGGTTTGGGAACAAACACTTTAGTCAATGCAATGCCTACTTAAAAAAGAGTGGGATTGAAGGGATTGATTGGCGGGTAGAAGATTGATCAGCACTAGGTTTTTTCTTTTACTAAAAGCGCTTTGAAAACTTAAATAGGGAGAATCCATTATCTTTTGTAGTTTTAGTACAAATTATTGAGAAATGAAAAATGCCTATTTATTGTTGCTGCTGGCTGTTGTCACGGCTTGTAGCAACCCCAAAACTGCCGAAGACTTTGACGCTTACCTAGAAGAAGCCTATCAAGAAACTTTAGCCCTTTATCGTTTGCCTTCTACTTATATAGGAGAAAGCCGCTATAACGACACCTTACCCAATTATCTTTCTAAGGAATTTTCTGCCAAAGAAATCGCCCTAAACGAAAAATACAAAGCGGGTTTAGCCCAATTCCCAGACGAGATCTTAAGCGAAGATCAACGCTTGAGCAAGCAACTGATGCTATGGGAAATTGACATCGCTTTAGCCGAAAAAGAATACTTAAAAGATTTGATGCCGTTAGACCAAATGTGGTCCTTCCATTTGAGCTTTGGTCAGTTGGCCAACGGACAAGGAGCGCAGCCTTTTGTTACGCCACAAGACTACCGCAATTGGTTGGTGCGTGTTGAAGGCTATTTAGCCTGGATGCAATCTGCAGAAGACAATATGCGCGAAGGCATGGAGAAAGGGTGGGTCTTGCCTACGACTTTAATCAAAAAAGTGATTCCGCAATTAGCGCAAATGGTGACCGACACCCCAGAAGAGCATCTGTTTTACGCTCCCATTAAAAATATCCCAGATAGCTTTGGCGAAGCCGATAAAGAAAATTTCACCGCTGCCTATACTGCTATGATCCAAAATCAAGTGATCCCGGCTTATCGTCATTTACACGATTTTATGGCAGGGGAATATTTGGCCGCAGGCCGTGAAAGCAGTGGTTTTGACGCTTTAGCTGGGGGTGCCGACTATTATCAGCATGCCATCAAGCAATATACCACCACAAATATGACCCCAGAGGAGATTCACCAGTTGGGCTTGAGCGAAGTCGCCCGTATTCGCACCGAAATGGAGGCCATAAAGGCCGAAGTGGGCTTTGAAGGCGACCTTATGGCCTTTTTTGATCATGTGCGCACCGCAGAGGTATTGATGCCGTTTGACGCACCAGAGCAGGTGATCGAAAACTTTAACGCCATTCATCAGCGGGTGATCCCAAAGGTGAACGAATTATTTTCCCTACAACCCAAAACCCCTTTTGAAGTAAGACGCACCGAAGCCTTTAGAGAAGCTTCTGCAAGTGCAGAGTATAATAATGGATCCTTAGACGGGACACGCCCCGGGATTTTCTATGTGCCTATTCGCAATGTGGCGACTTATAATGTGCACCAAGACGAGGATTTATTCTTACACGAAGCCATTCCTGGGCACCACTTTCAGATTTCTTTGCAACAAGAAAACACCGCCTTACCTTCTTTTAGAAAGAATTTGTGGTACAGCGCCTATGGCGAAGGCTGGGCCTTGTACACAGAATCGCTAGGGAAGGAGCTGGGCTTGTATGAAGACCCTTATCAGTACTTCGGGATGCTGGCAGCAGAAATGCACCGCGCCATTCGTTTAGTGGTTGATACAGGCCTGCATGCCAAAGGATGGACCCGTGAACAAGCGATACAGTATTCCCTTGAAAACGAATCAGAATCTGAGGTAAAGATCACTTCTGAAATCGAACGCTATATGGCCAATCCCGGGCAGGCCTTATCGTATAAGGTCGGCCAGTTAAAAATCCGAGAATTGCGCAGCAAAGCAGAAACAGCCTTAGGTGACAACTTTGACATCCGGGAATTTCACCGGGTGGTCTTGGAGTCGGGATGTATTCCGCTGGCCCTATTAGAAGAAAAAGTCAACCGCTGGATCAACAGCATAATCTAATCCCTATGGCCACTACAATTAACCCCGACGTACACAACTTTTTTAGTGAACTAGAAGACAACAATAGCCGCGAGTGGTTTGAGCCACAGAAGAAGCGTTTTAAGGCCTTAGAGGCCGAAGTAAAAGCTTTCGCAACAGAGTTAACCGCACAGATGAACGAACACGATAGCGTGGATAAATTCAAGTTGTTTCGCCTTTATCGCGATGTGCGCTTTTCCAAGGACAAGACGCCTTTTAAAACCCACTTTGGGATTTCGTTTCACAGAGAAAAACCGGCTTATCGTGGGGGCTATTATCTGCACATTAAACCCGGAGATAATTTTGTCGCTACGGGCTTTTGGAATCCCTCTAAAGAGGACCTTTTTCGCATTCGAAAAGAGATGGAAATCGACGGAGAGGAGTTGAGGGAAATCATGGGAAAACCCGCCTTTAAAAAAGTCTGGGGGAAGCTAGAAGGGGAGGAAGTGAAAACCGCTCCCAAAGGTTTTTCAAAAGAAGATCCCAACATTGACCTGATTCGCAAAAAGGCTTATTTGTTTACTAAAAAATACAGTGATCAAGAAGTGCTTTCACCCGATTTTATGGCGCAAGTTAACAAGGACTTTAACGCTGTAAGACCCTATTTCGATTATATGAGCAGTGTCTTAACCACCGATCTAAACGGGGAATCCCTGCTTTAAGCTAGCTGACTTTTGCCACGGTTGCGGGCGGAGCATCAAAGAGTTGGACTTGGTCCTTTAACCGCTCGATGACCATATTCATCATGCGTTTGTTTAAGGCCGAAGAATTACAGCTGTATAGGCGGTATTCTGCTACCGTAAATTGACCAATGATCATTCCCTTGACAGAATTGCGGAACTTTTGGTCCTTGATCAAACTGCTTTCGATATAGGCCAGCTTTTTCTCTAAGCCTAAGTCGTAAAACACCCCCTTGCGCTTTTCAATGTATTGATGAAAGACTTCAATAAATAAAGGGTTTTGTAATTTTAGAATAGGGCGGAGGGTCTCGTTTTGAAAACGTTCCTCTTGGCCCATAGTGGCGAACTGTTGGGTTTTCTTGATCTCTGGTCGAATGCGACGTAAATCATTGGGTCGATCGTTCATGGCTAGTGTTTTACCCTAAGTTAGGGGCTTTTCTGCTTGAAACTACTAAAGGGCAGGAGAGATTGTCCACAGGGTTTTTAACAGATTTCATTTGCTTATGCAATGCTAGCACAGGCTTTAAAAAGCAAATAAACTGCAAAAGACAAAAGCTCAAGAGTAAGAAGCGCATTAGAGCAGGATTTGTCTGGGTTCTTTCCAAAAAGATAAAAGCCTGACCAAATTAAAAAGAGGAGCCAAAAAACGGTTTCTAATAAGATCATAGGTTTGATTTAGGGATTTTCAAAGTACAATTTTTATTATTTCTGTCAAATACCCGCTATTGATTACCATATCATTACTAAAAAAGAAGGACTTTAATCCAATAGCGATTTCTTGCATATTTTATTATATTGGTTGTCCCTGATCTTATTATCATGCAACAATCTTCAACCTATTATCTGCATTGCTATATCGCCGGTTTACAATACTATGAAGTCCTTGAAGTTTGGAAAAAACTTGAAATAGGACGAACCCTTTGCGAATCTTGACCATATGCAAAACCATAGGACTACTGGGAGGTGTATTTTGATTTGTATGATCAGGGGAAAAATGCCTTTGATCAAGCCGGAATAGAAATTCCTTTCCCGCAACGGGTGGTACATCAAGGCTAATTTGCCTATTTTTAAGGATGAAACACCTCCAATTTTTCCTTTTTGCCTTGTACTGCTGCGGTAGTTTTGCCCAAGAGCGCCCTTCGCCTTATACCGCCGTAGAAAGCTTTTTTGAGGCATTTCATGCCAAAGACAGCCTGGCCATGCAAAACAGTTTTGTGCCAGAAGCCCGTTTGATGCGCGCTATAACAAAAGCGGGGAGATCCCCAGTTCAAATCAATGATTTACAGCGCTTTATTCGTGCTGTGGCAACTAGAGAGGCTTCGCCAAAGTGGGAAGAGCGGCTAGGTAAACCCATCGTGCAAGAACACCTCAATCTCGCAACGGTATGGGTGCCGTTTCGCTTTTACCTCGATGATGCATTATCGCATTGTGGGTATAACGCCTTTAGCGTAGTGTGGACAGGGGACCGCTGGAAAATCCTTTCCCTGATTGATACAGGGACAAAGGACTGTGATCAATTGTTGTTTTGAGTGGGCTGGTGGGAGATTTTAACTTTCCCATGAATGGGTCTGTTTTCATAGTCTAAGCCACTGTAAACACCTGATGAAGGTTGGTCTTTTTGACGTAAAAAATAGCTTTTAACATAAATATTAACCTGTTCAATGGCTAGTATTCCCGAAAAGTGAAAGCGAAAATGCACAACAGAACCCTTATTGATTAACTCGACACTGTTCTCTTCAATATAAACATTAGACGTCGCAGATTTTATGGCATAGTTTAAAGGAGAAAAATCCACTTCGACCTCTTCTTCTTCTTGCTCTAACATAAAACGAAAGCGATAGCGCCCCGGTAATTGACCATAAAGCGACGCATAAGGACTTTTATTGGACAATTCTAGCGCATGTTGGGGCACGCCCACATTGTTGACCAGGCGTTGGTTGCGAATTTCTTGCGCGATATAAGGTGGAATGCTTGGGGAAAGAGATTTTTGAATCATATCCCCTTTGTCAATGCATTTTTCTAAAATGGATTTTCCCGCTACCGTATTCGTATAAATATCAAAAGTACAATAGGTCCCTACCAAGAAATTGATGTTTTCTGGTGATTTATGTCCGGTATAATAGATTTCACTCGCTCCGTCGATGTATTTTTCCCCAGAGAGGGTTTTGGTGCGTATGTTGAGCATATCGCCCTTTAACATAATCGTTCCATGGCTATAATGCTCCCTAAAACCTCCATTATCCATAGGG
This sequence comes from Candidatus Arcticimaribacter sp., assembly GCA_039768455.1. Lineage (GTDB taxonomy): Bacteria > Bacteroidota > Bacteroidia > Flavobacteriales > Flavobacteriaceae > Arcticimaribacter. Next base: position 5,192 of record JBDNAJ010000035.1, on the reverse strand, counting down.
TATAAAAAGGTGTGTCGAATTTTTTTCCAATTGTCAGAGATGATGGTTTGCCCTTTGATAATAACGTGATCTTCCCCAAAATAATAATTCAGATAATAATAAGTCAAATCAGTGTTCTCTTTTTGGAGTAAAGCCTGTTGCTTGCTATTTTCTTCTTCCGATAAAGGGTTCGCTTTAAAGAAACCCTCTATATCAGGGTAACCGATATACAAAAAAATCAATTGTTTGTAGTGCTGATTCAAGCGAATGCGCTCTTTTCCTTTTTCAAACTCCCTAAGCTTATCATAAAGATACTTTCCGTTCACGACTTCCATGCTCAGTGCTTCAAAGTCATTTTTTAGATTGGGTAGGCTTTCCTCAAAAGCCCCATATCCATAGAGCTGGTAATTCTTCGGCAATTGTTGTAGCTGGTGCTTCTCTTTAAACCGCTGATGAATCTTTTCCAGCAAAATTCTAAAATATTCATGAGACAAAACAATGGCATCGCTAGTGGTAGTCATGGATTCCTAAAAAATTAATATTTATTATTAATAATAAATTTCGGTAATAAAATTAATATGAATAAATTTTAAGTTAACTAGTTTTATAAAAAATCAATAGATATGAAAAAATTAGTCTTATTTCTCTTTTTAATTGGGACATCAATTACAGTTGCTCAAACCAGTGTTAGCGGAAAGGTCGTTGATGCACAAGGTGAACCTTTACCTGGTGCGAATATTGTCGAAAAAGGAACAGAACAAGGGGTTATTACCGACTTTAACGGGAATTTCCAGTTAAGCCTTTCGGCAGAAGGAAGCATCCTAGAGGTAGCTTATTTGGGTTTTGAAACCCAAGATGTAAGTGTAACGGGCAATGGCTTTTTAACGGTAGTACTCAACGAGGCCGCTCAAGCATTAGACGAAGTAACTGTTCAAGGTTTTGCGGGTGTAATAGGGCGTTCTCGTAAGCGTGTTGGTTCGATTCAAATCACTCCAGAGTCTGTTACAGCTTTAAATGCTCAAGGAATAGAGAACACAGGAGTAACAGACATCAGTTCTTTTGCCACCTTGGTACCAAATTTAAAATTCAACTCTGCACAGGCCATAGGTTTAAACTTTATCACGGTACGCGGTATTCCACAAGTAAGGGGAGGAGATGCGCCACTTGCTTTTGTGGTGGATGGAGTTACTTTACCAGATCCTAGCTTATTGAGTCAAGAATTATATGATCTCGCTTTAGTTGAAGTAGTCAAAGGACCACAAGGAGCGCTTTATGGAAAAAATGCTATTGGTGGTGCTGTAAATATTTACACCAAAGATCCAACCAATACGATGAGTAATAAATTTACTATAGGAATTGGAAATGGGAATAGTAAATTAGGACAATTTATATCTTCTGGAGCGATCAAGAAGGATAAGATTTTTTATCGCTTTTCTGCCCAGTACAAAGACTTTGATGGTTTGCTCAACAATGCATTATTGGATAAACCAGTTGATTTTATTGAAGACACAAACTTCCGTGGTCAAATTAAAGCCATCTTAAGCCCACGCATGACAATGACTGCTTCTATACAGCAGTTTAATAAAAAAGGGGGAGCGACCTATTATTCTGTTAATCCCACAGGATTTGAAGGATTTCCAGGCGGAATACTTGATCCAGACCCAAAAGAAGGAAACAACGAAATCTGGGCAGATCTATTAGGAACTTCTAGTATGAAAAATACCTTTGGTAGTATTAAGTTTGATTATACCCTTGATAATGTTAAGATTCAAAGTATCACCTCTTCTAACAAGGTTGATCGTTCGACTTATGGAGATTTAGATTTCATCGATCTTTCCTTATTTATTCAGGGAGAAGATGCGACCACTAAAACCTTTAACCAGGAAATTAGAATCAACAATACTAAGACAGATACTAAGTTTGACTGGAGTTTAGGCGCCTTTTACCAGCAGATGGAAAAGGACATCTATCAATATGGAGAAGATGGGGTAGATGCAGAGTTTGGGGTATTTGAATATGATGTGGCAGATTATGTAAGTAAAATCAACACACTGGCGTTCTTTGGTTTTGCCGATTATAAATTATCAGAGCAGTTAACGCTTTCGGCTGGTTTCCGTTTTGACATCGATTCTTTTGAGCAAGATGATGTTCTTTTCGAAACTAATTCTGATCGAAGTAACAACGAATTTCAACCTAAGGTTTCGCTTTCCTACCAAGCTTCAAAGAATGTATTGCTCTACACCAACTATGGAAAAGGCTACAGAAACGGGGGTTACAATGCGCAAGCCACAGATTTGTTTAATCAAGACTTTACTGATGAAACCTCTGATAACTACGAGATAGGGATCAAGACCAGTAGCTGGAACGATCGTTTTATTTTAAACGGTTCCTTGTTCTCAACTCGAATGAATAATCAGCAACAGTATATTTTAGATTTGGATACATTTATTGCCGGTGTTTATAATTATGATGAAAGTAAAATCTTTGGCTTTGAAATTGAATCTAGAGCACGTCTAACAAAATATTTAGATGTATTATTTAACTACGGTATGGCAGATGCAGAAATCGTTGAGGGTGGTTCCGCAGGTGCGACAAACAATAGTGCATACAACGGAAAAAAAGTACCTTTTGTTCCAGTTAATGGTTACGGAATGGGCTTAGCTTCTTCTTTCAAGTTAAGTGAAAATTTATCCTTTAACGGTTTCTTGAATTATGATACTACTGGTAAAACTTACTGGCATGAAAGCAATAGAAGTATTCACACAACAGCTGCTTATTCACTTTTAGATGCACGCATTGCGATTACAAGTAGTAAAGGATGGGCTTTGTCTTTCTGGGGAAAAAACTTAACCGATCAACAGTACTACCAGGAATTCTCTCCAGGAGAATACGTGGGTAGCCCAGACGATGTCGCATGGAGAGGAAGACCCTTAACCATTGGTACTTCGTTGTCCTTTAACTTTTAACGACCAATTCAATTATTAGGGTTGTTGCCTAATCAGAGGGAATATTTATTCCCTCTTTTTTTACCACAAAAATGAAAGAAGACAAACAACAGCTTTGCGCCAACTTTGCCCATCATCTAATGGGAAAAATGTTCAAGGTGCAAAAGGGAGAGACCGTTGCTATTACAGCAGATAGCGGTTCAGATGCGGCCATTATCCAAGCCATGGCAGATGCAGCTGAGGCACTCGGTGGGATTCCTTTGGTCATGTGGATGCCAAGAGCAAAAGCCGACAGTCAAGCAGGTATGAAATACTGGCCAGCTAAGGCATTGACTGCCGCTTTATGCGAAGTAGACGTGTGGATTGAAGCCCAGTCAGCAGTTATTCTGTATTCAGATATATGGGAAACGGCTATGCGCGAAAACAAGAAATTACGTTATCTAATCATTGCAGACAGCAGTATTTCTTCTTTAAACCGAGTTTTTACTGGTTTTGATATTTCCTTGCTCAATGCCCTGCTTTGTCGCGTACGCGACATGTTTATGAAATCCACCAATGTACGGATAACCAGCGCCAATGGAACCGATGTTGAGTATTCGATTAATTTAGCATATTCGTTTGATATTGATGATGGGGATTTTTCTAATCCAAAATTTGGTACTGCACCTGGTTTTGTTAACATTGTCCCAAGAGAAAAGAGCATGAAAGGACGAATCGTGTTTGATCATCTACAATACAGCAATTCTGAGGAATCTATCTCCTTTGTGCTTGAAAATGGAAAGATAACAACGGTAGAAGGAGGGGAGCAGGCAGAAAAATTTAGCGCCTATTTGGCAGCCTTTGAAGATCCTAATATGTATAAAATATCCCATAACATGATTGGATTAAACCCAAATATTCATGAATTGACCGGCGAATTGGTTGAAGATGAGCGTATTTGGGGAGGAGTAGACTTTGGTTTTGGTCATACAAGCGCCATTGATATGCCGCCTTTGGGGCAAATTGCAAAATCACATTTTGATGGTGTAGTCGCAAAGACCTCTATTTACTTAGACGGAGAAATAATTATTGAAAATGGAGTAGTGGTTCATGAAAATTTACGTCATTTTGCAGATCGATTATTGAGTAACAGCAAACGTTAATCTCACAATTAAGCATGGAAGAAGTCAAAGAATACACTACTGAACGCGTTGATCCAAAAGACTTTGTAAGTGGATGGCTGATGGCTATAATTATTGCCGGGACAGCATTGTCACTACCCATATTGTATTTGGGGGCAGAGATTGCCTTATCCATTGGCTTTACCAACGCATTACTTGCCTTCATCATCTCGACCTTGGTGTTGTCTTTTGTATCTGCGTTTACCACTTTGGTCGGCAATCGTACGCATTTGTCTACCTATATGATATTTCATTTTAGCTTTGGTAAATACGGCGCTGCAATAGTCAACTTTATGTTTGGCCTGATCTTAATTGGTTGGTTTTCGGTTTCTTTGGAATTATTGGCTATCGCCATTAGCGATACCGCCTTAAATACTTTTGAACTCCAGCTATATAATCAATTGATCATTGTTCTCTCAAGTTTGTTCATTACCCTAACCACCTTGTTTGGCATCAACAGCATTCAACGTTTAGCAAATTTTACAATCCCGGTATTAACGGTATTTTTTGGGTATGTATTGACGCTATCCTTTCAAGATTACAGCTTGGAGGATGTGTTTAATTATGCACCAGCATCTGCAACTATGACTTTGTTTGAAGCCGTATCTATTTTGGTGGGCTCATCCATCTTATTTCCGGTGCTAATGGCTGATTTTTCAAGATTCATGAAGGACGATAAGCAAAGTTTAATTTCCATATTAGGCTTGATTATTGGAACCCCAATCGCCTTGATTTTTGGAGCAATACCAGCCATACAAACAGGCGAAGTTGATATTATCAAAATAATGGCTTCTTATGATTTAGTCATTCCAGCCTTTGTCCTTTTGTTTGTTTCTACCTGGATGGCCAACACCTTGAATTTATACTCTGCAACCCTAACATTTTCTTCTATAAAACCTCAATGGAGCTATAGGAAAGTAGTTGTTTTTGGAAGTGTATTTGGAACAATTATTGCCTGTTTCGGATTTTCAGAATTCCTTTTTTCCTTTCTTGAATTACTAGGAGTTTTTACACCAGCAATTGCAGCCATCTACTTGTTGAATTTCTTTTGGGTAAAGAAACAAATCTATATAATGAACGAAATTAAGGCGTGGGAAATCAATGCTTT
>JBDNAJ010000034.1:0-5279 GCA_039768455.1 Candidatus Arcticimaribacter sp. | reverse complement strand
GTCTTTATCTGTGGACATTCTCATATCCTAAAAGTGATGCACATTAAAGGTCGAAACATGATGCATCTCAATCCCGGGGCAGCAGGAATACACGGTTTTCATCAAATAAGAACCATGCTGCGTTTTGAAATAGCACAAGGCAAATTGCAAAATATGGAAGTGATTGAATTAGGACTCCGCGGAAAAAGTCTAGCGCAGTCTGTCGAGAGAGCGAATTAAAGCCTCGTCCTTTTTAATAAAACGATTCGCTAATAATAGCACTACTTCTCCTGCAAAAGCAATCATTAAGTCTGGTAAATACTGCTTAAAGTTATCTGCTTGATGCTGTATAATCAAATAAACAAAGCTTCCCCAAAATACCGTATAAAGCACCCAAATCACTTGATTGACACGTATTTGTATTGTTCTTTTTTTATACAGACCAATATTGACTAAGACAATTAAGGAAAGTAAAATGGAAACATAAGGACTCGAATCTGCTTTATCCCCCATAAGAGGTTCAAAAACAATTATTTCTGAAGGAAAAAGAAAAAAGTTCACTCCGGCTGCCAAAACAAAGAGCAACATAAAAAGGGTTTGAATTCTTTGGATCATGTTTTTTTGTCAAAATTAATGGTTTTCTGCATTTACACTGGTTTTTTTTGTAATATTGTAATGCACGACACTTCATAACGTGCGGTATACCAACAATCATAATTATTTACTCAACCTCTTTTTGAGACCACTCACCACATGTACGAAATTGCTACGCTAAAAGAAAAAAAATTAGCTGATTTACAAGAAATCGCAAAAAACCTAGGGTTAAAAAGAACTTCTGCATTGAAGAAACTTGATTTGATCTATCAAATTATCGATCATATCTCTGCTAACCCACCCGAAAAGAAAGAAAGTCCCGCAAAAAGTGAGGACAAAAAAGAAGCGGTGAAACCCGCTCCAAAGAAAGACAATAGACCTCAACGTAAAGAGCATCCTAAAAAAGATCAAGAACAAAGAAAAGTTGTTCAAGAGAAAAAAGAGGACAAGGAGCCTAGAGGAGAGTCAAAAAATACTGAAGGAGACAATAAAGAGCGTTCTAACAACAGACCTCAACACAAGAATAAAAACAACCACCAGAATAATCAACAGAACAATCAACAGAACAACAATAAACACCCTCGTCATAAAAAGCAAGAGGTGAACCACAACAAAGATAATCGCAATCGCTACCGCGAACCAGATTATGAATTTGACGGGATTATTGATTCTGAAGGAGTGCTGGAAATCATGCAAGAAGGATACGGTTTTTTACGTTCTTCTGACTATCACTACCTCTCTTCTCCTGACGATGTGTATGTGTCTCAATCTCAGATTCGATTATTTGGGTTAAAAACAGGAGACACTGTTTTAGGGACGGTACGTCCCCCTAAAGAAGGAGAAAAGTATTTCCCTTTAATTAAAGTAAACCGCATTAACGGGCAAGACCCTAAAGTGGTAAGAGATCGCGTTTCTTTTGAACACCTTACTCCCCTCTTTCCACAAGAGAAGTTTAAGTTAGCCGAAAAGCAAAGCACCATCTCCACAAGAATTATCGACTTGTTCTCCCCTATCGGGAAAGGGCAACGCGGGATGATTGTTTCCCAACCAAAGACAGGGAAAACAATGCTCTTAAAAGATATTGCTAACGCTATTGCAGCGAACCATCCAGAAGTCTATCAAATCATCTTATTAATTGATGAAAGACCAGAAGAGGTGACAGACATGCAGCGCAATGTAAAAGGAGAAGTAGTCGCTTCAACCTTTGACGAACCGGCAGATCGTCACGTTAAAGTGGCTAATATCGTTTTAGAAAAAGCAAAGCGCCTAGTCGAATGTGGTCACGATGTCGTTATCCTATTAGATTCGATTACTCGTCTTGCACGTGCCTATAACACGGTACAACCTGCCAGTGGTAAGATTTTAAGTGGGGGGGTTGATGCAAATGCTTTGCATAAACCAAAGCGCTTCTTTGGTGCCGCAAGAAATATTGAAAATGGTGGGTCTCTCTCTATTATTGCTACTGCTTTAACAGAGACTGGCTCTAAAATGGACGAAGTAATCTTTGAAGAATTCAAAGGAACAGGTAACATGGAACTGCAATTAGATCGCAAGATTTCTAATCGTAGAATTTTCCCCGCAATTGATCTTATTTCTTCTAGCACACGTAGAGACGATATTCTATTAGACGATAACACCGTTCACCGCATGTGGGTTATGAGAAAGTATCTCGCTGACATGAACCCAGTAGAAGCGATGGAATTCATTAACGATCGCTTTAAAAAGACCGTCAACAACGAAGAGTTTTTAATATCGATGAACTCTTAGGGGGTTCATTGATATTAAGACATAAAAAAAGCGCTCAATTGAGCGCTTTTCTTTTTTGTCTAAATGCTAATACTATAAAGCTGAAACTCTTTTCGTCAACTTAGATTTAATGTTAGCCGCTTTGTTAGCGTGAATGATGTTTTTCTTTGCTAGTTTATCTAACATTGAAATAACTGATGGAAGCAATGTAGTCGCTTCTTTTTTATCTGTTAATTCGCGTAAACGACGTACTGCATTACGTGTCGTTTTATGTTGAAAACGATTGCGTAAACGCTTTTTGTCATTAGAACGAATTCTCTTAAGTGCCGATTTATGATTTGCCATCTAAATTATTTTTAGTAGCCCGTAGGGGAATCGAACCCCTCTTTCCAGGATGAAAACCTGGCGTCCTAACCGATAGACGAACGGGCCAAAATTTTATGGTTGCAAATCTAAAACTTATTCAGCGATTACACAACGCATTTTCAAATAAAAATTATTTTTTTTTATTCTACTATATTTAATATACTTCAGCAGCTTAATACGCCTTTGCAAACAGCACCCGCTGACTTGAAGATGCTCCTGAATAGATACACTTTCCTGCCTCTTCTTTGGCATCATAAGGAATACAGCGAATGGTTGCCTTAGTTTCCTTCTTAATGGCCTCTTCACTGGCTTCTGTTCCATCCCAATGCGCAGAAATAAAGCCACCTTTCTCTTCTAGCACAGTTTTAAACTCTTCATAGCTATCTACCGCTGTAATATGTTCGTCTCTAAAAGAAAACGCCTTGTCGTATAAACTGTTTTGAATCTTCTCTAAAAGCGCTGGAATCATCTCGACTAATTCTGATTGAGGCACAAAGCTCTTCTCTAAAGTATCTCTACGCGCTAACTCTACTTGACCTTTTTCTAAATCCTTAGGACCAATCGCAATGCGCAAAGGAACCCCTTTTAACTCGTAATCATTGAACTTAAATCCTGGCTTGATATTATCGCGGTTGTCAAACTTGACAGACACTCCTGCGGCCTCTAAGGCTGTTTGAATCTTATTCGCTACTACAGAAATTTCTTCAAGCTGCTCTGCCCCTTTATAAATGGGAACAATCACAACTTGTATAGGCGCTAAATTAGGCGGTAAGACCAGACCATTATCATCACTGTGGGTCATAATCAATGCGCCCATTAAACGAGTAGATACTCCCCATGAGGTTGCCCAAACATGCTCTAAACCACCTTCGTTAGTGGCGTATTTCACATCAAATGCTTTGGCAAAGTTTTGCCCTAAAAAGTGAGAAGTTCCCGCTTGCAAGGCTTTACCGTCTTGCATTAACGCTTCAATACAGTGGGTATCGACTGCTCCAGCAAAACGTTCACTGGCAGATTTCACCCCCTTGATCACTGGTATTGCCATAAAATTCTCTACAAAATCTGCGTAGAGATTATTGATCAACAAGGTCTCGTCTAGGGCTTCTTGCTTAGTGGCATGAGCCGTGTGTCCCTCTTGCCATAAAAACTCTGCAGTTCTTAAAAATAAACGTGTTCTCATTTCCCAGCGGACTACATTTGCCCATTGATTGATCAATATAGGCAGGTCACGATAGGATTGGATCCAATTTTTATAGGTGTTCCAAATAATGGCCTCACTGGTAGGACGAACAACAAGCTCTTCTTCAAGTTTAGCGTCTGGATCTACCATTAGTTTCCCAGCTTCATCTGGATTGTTCTTTAATCTATAGTGGGTGACAACTGCGCATTCTTTGGCGAAGCCTTCAGCATTTTTTTCTTCTGCTTCAAATAAACTTTTTGGAACAAATAGCGGGAAATAGGCGTTTTGATGACCAGTTGCTTTGAATTTTTTATCCAGTTCTTCTTTCATCTTCTCCCATATAGCAAAGCCATAAGGTTTAATGATCATGCATCCACGAACAGCTGAATTTTCGGCTAAATCAGCTTTTACAACTAATTCGTTATACCATTTTGAGTAATCTACCTCACGTTTTGTTAATTTCTTTGACATGATTTTGGCACAGATTTTGACTATCTTAGTTAAAAATACGTTTGTGGAGCAAAACTAATTAATTTAGGCCGCTTACGGGTAAAAAATAAAGAGTTATGCGTTTTTCTAAATCATTCAGCTTTTCAGTCTTAGGGATCATCTTTTTAAATGGACTTTTATTTACTGCATGTGGGAGTTTTCAAAATGCTTCTTATTACAGTGATGGAATCTATAATGATGACAATGTCATCGTGATTAGACGTGCCAAAAAACAACCCGTAGCAAATGCCTACACACAGTATTTTGATCAACAAGCCCAACAATACAACTGGGATGACAGTAGTAATGATGTCGCCTTGACAAATGTTGATTCGCTTAATCAAGGAAATCTCAACAACTATCAATCTAACCCTAACTGGGGTGGGGGAAATAAAACAACTCAAGTCATTATTCAATCTACTCCGCTAAACTTTGGTTTTGGGGGGAATTGGGGCTTTGGCGGTTTTTATGACCCTTATCTTGCCTACTGGGATTACAATTTCTACAATCCTTATAGATGGAATCGTTTTGCATGGGGCTTTAATCGTCCTTTCTTTAATGGTTACTATCCTTATTACGGCAATGGATTTTATAATAACCCATATTTCTATGGTGGAGGATTTTGGAATGGATTTGGCTATGGCTATGCGTATAACAATCCTTACAACAGAGCCACTAATCGCGTAAATCGCAATAGAGCAGATGTAAGAAGAAACCGTGCTTATAGTCCTAGCTACCGGGGGCAGGCCGCAAGTGGTCGTCGATCTGATATTAATACATCAGCGGCGCAGAGAAGCAATACCTCTGCTAATGCTTCATTAAGGAATAATAACAGTAGACAATCAAGAGCAGCAAGTACAAATACCGAATTACCTAATCTTGTTCGACAAGGAAGAACCGCTAGTGTGCGTCAAAGTCAGCAGCT
>JBDNAJ010000033.1:0-17720 GCA_039768455.1 Candidatus Arcticimaribacter sp. | reverse complement strand
TATGGCGAATAGCATAGGCAGAAAACTTTGGTAATTCACCCACATAAAAACGGTGAGGTAAGTCCTCTGGTACTTCACTAACGGGTTGGCCAGCGGTATAGTGGACTATTTCTTTGACCACATTGACATCGTGGTAGATAGAAATCCCATTCCCGCTAATTTTATCTTCATGATTTTGCATAAGGTAGGGCATGAGCTCACCAAAATCGCGTCCCATATTTTCTGCTATGGCAGAAAAGGCACATTCTGTTTTAATCCCGATAAATTTTGTCGCATGAAAAGTTTTGATGCCTCTAAACTCTAAGTTCGAATTGCTGTTACCCGTTTCGACTAAATCTTTTAGCATAGCTAAACCACGATCATAATCCATTCCGACAAAAACTTCCATTTGTTTTTTCATCCAAAAAAGAAAGAAGGGAAGACTGCTGTCCATTGTCCAACTAACAAGGGTACCTTTTTTGGTTTCTTTAAGGTGAAATGTTGTAATGGCTTTTGATTTCCATGGTTTTAAAAATTGAAGCTTCATCACAACTTTCTTGTTCTTGATTTCTTCTTCTATTTTTAGATTTCCACTCCCGATAATATCTCCATCCCAGTCGTGGTATTTCCCATCTTTTGCCACATTAATTAATGCGGTGGGTTCTGCAATTACCCAGGGGGACCATTGCTCCCAATTGCTTAAGTCATTGATGATAGGAAAGATTTTTTCTGGGGCTGCGTCAATAAGAATTGACTTGTTTACATTCATTTTTGGCATTTGAGTAGGCTTTTGTTTAATGTTTAAATGTAATAATTTAATTGTATTTCACCTTACGCAAAATACGTTGACAGTCTTTATATGTCTGATAAAGTGCTGGATCTCTAAATTTTAAATAAGGTTTGGCTTGCTCTAAATAGATCCCTGCTTTAGGGATATCGTTAAAAATACCCAGCATATAAATGGCACATATGTTAAACAGTTCTCCCTCTTCTTTTAAACTGAATTTGCTTTTACTTTTTAGTTTTTCAAGCAAGACATTGTTGTTGTTAAGCAAATGCATTAGACTGCGTTTGTCTAATTGAGGGGGTTCAAAGAGGAGTTTTGTATGCAAGGAATAACTACCATTTTCTTCAAAACATATATTGACTTGTTCTAAGGGGTAATATTTGTTTTGTCCGTTGAGTCCTAGTAAGACGTATTCTGTCAAGATAAACTTATCTTTTGTAAAGCTAATTTCTACCTCGTCTAGATTAGAGTAAAACAGTTTGACTTGCTCATTGATCAATTCAATATCTACCCTAGAATAGTAAGTTTTATTTTTGACTTTCTTTTGTAATCCCGACCAGCAAACCACAAAGGTTTCTTTAAATACCCTGTAGTTGGTGGTGAGTTCTTCACGATGATTCTGTAAAAAGTCTACCACCCCATCAAGGGTTAGGCTGATATTGTTCTGGGCGTGTTGTTCAATGGTTTTTACCCTTTCACTATTGGTGTCTTTTAATTCAATATCAAAAACCTTAGGCATGGAGATACTACCCTCTCTAAAGAAAACAGCTCCACCAAAATATTTCCAGATATTCTTCCTTAAAGACGTAATCTGATCAATGGGTCGAATGGTTACGAGTCCTACAACTTTCCCTTCGTCTAAGTGGGGAAATGGAATGTTTTCATAGAGCACTAAAGGAGGATTGTCTAGATAAGCATTGATGAGGTTTTGCAGCTTGCTGTCATCAAAAAAGTCAACTCCTACAATGGCGTTTGCTTTGTCCTCTATTCCTATAACAATGTAGGCGTTGTTTTTTGGATTTGAATTTGAGAGGGCGCAAATGTGTTTTAAGAATTTAGCCTTTCCTTCTTTTGTCGCTAAATTCAATTTTAACTTTTTGTCATAGAAGCTGTTCTCGTCATTGTGAGATAATAGAGCTTTGACTAAAAGTCGTTTGTTGATCATTTTTTACGATTGATGACTGTTGCATTGGCTTGATCCGTGGGGAGCAGGGTTAAATCTGCGACGGTAACATGTGGCGGAACCTCTACCATATAAGCAATGGCGTTAGCGACATCTTCTGCTTGTAAAGCATCAAGAGTGTTATACACACTTTCAGAGCGTTGTTCGTCTCCTTTAAAACGCACCATGGAGAATTCTGTTTCAACCAATCCTGGGTGGACTGCGCAAACTCTAATCCCATAAGGGTTGAGGTCGATGCGTAAACCCTGGGTAAAGGCATCTACGGCAAATTTACTGGCGCAGTAGACATTCCCTTTTGGGTAAACTTCTAGTCCTGCGATCGAGCCTAGATTGATGATCTGTCCTGTTTTGCGTTCAATCATTTGAGGAAGGACCGCTTTGGTAACATACATCAAGCCTTTGACATTGCCATCGATCATAGCATCCCAGTCGTCGAGATTTGCTGTTTCAACTGTATCTAAGCCGTGTGCGTTCCCGGCATTATTGATCAAAACATCGATTTGTTTCCAGTCTTGTGGGAGGGAATTGATCGCGTCAAATACTGCTTTTCTGTCTCTTACATCAAAGTTGAGGAGGTGGGTTTCGCACTTGAATTCTTTTTTTAATTCGGCTAGTCTTTCTTGTCTTCGGCCGCATAGAATAAGTCGCTCCCCTTTTTGTGCAAAAAGTTCTGCGCTGGCTTTTCCTATTCCACTACTGGCTCCTGTGATTAATATAGTTTTCTTATTCATGATGATAATTTAAGGAACCTCATGTCCCCATTGGGTTTCTAAAAGTAGAAACCAATCTTCTGTGGAGAATTTAATTTCTTTGGCTGCTTTGGCAGCCTTCAAACGCTCAATTCTTGTTGTTCCTACCACAAGATGAATATTGGCAGGATGTTGTAATAACCACCCAAATAATAGTTGGTCCTCTGTGGCCTGGTATTTTTCTCCCAAAGTAGCCAATAAAGGCTTTAGTCTTTGATTAGTTGGATTGTCTTCTTTAAAATAACTGCCCAAAGGACTCCATGCCATGGTGCCGATTCCTTTAGTTATATGATGGTCTAAACTGCCGTCAAACATAGGGGAGTTGTGGCTTAAAGAGCATTCGATTTGATTCCAGTCTAGGGTGACTTCTGTGTTGAGCAGGTCGATTTGTGAAGGGGTGAAATTTGACACCCCAAAAGATTTTACTTTTCCGCTTGTCTCGAGAGTGTTAAAGGCATCGGCTACTTCTTCTACATTGAGTAGTGGACTGGGACGATGTAAAAGTAAGACATCGAGATAATCTGTTTGTAGATTTTTTAAGGACTGTTCTACTGAATTTACAATATGTTCTTTACTGTAATTGTAGTGTTTTACGGGTAGCGGTCTTTTTTCGCAAGGCATTTGAATCCCGCACTTACTAATGTAAATGACGGCCTCTCTTTCTAGCCCACTTTCTTTAAATCCATGCCCAAAATCTTCTTCAGTGGTATACCCGCCATAGATGTCTGCATGGTCAAAAGTATAGAGACCATTTTCAACGCATTGGGTAATTAAAGCAGCAGTATCTTTAGGGGTAAACTTTCTTCCCCAGTCTCCCCAGGTCATGGTTCCTGCAATTATTCTATTCATTTCTGGTTTGTCCGTTAAATCTACCTTAAATTTAAGGAGGAAGTAGTGAAGCTTACCCCTTATGAAATAACTACTTTTAACCAATTATTAACAAGCTATCGCAAAAAAAAAGTTCAAATTTGTGTTCCACTAAAATAACTATACTATGAGCACCCAAAACGGTATTGATATCAAAGAAATTAACGAGAAGATAGAAAAGGAAAGCGCCTTTGTTGATCTGCTTACCATGGAGATGAACAAAGTGATTGTAGGGCAAAAGCATATGATCGAACGTTTATTGATCGGTCTTTTAGGTCGTGGACATATCTTATTAGAAGGAGTTCCAGGCTTAGCAAAAACCCTTGCTATTAACACCTTAAGCCAGGCAGTAAAAGGGAGTTTTAGTCGTATACAATTTACGCCAGATCTTTTACCAGCAGATGTGGTAGGGACCATGATTTACAACATTAAAGAGAATGATTTCTCGATCAAAAAGGGACCTATTTTTGCCAACTTTGTTTTAGCAGATGAGATTAACCGTGCACCAGCTAAGGTGCAGTCTGCTTTGCTTGAAGCTATGCAAGAACGTCAAGTCACCATTGGCGACACCACCTTTAAATTGCAAGAGCCCTTTTTAGTAATGGCGACGCAAAACCCTGTTGAACAAGAAGGGACTTATCCCTTACCAGAAGCACAGGTGGATCGATTTATGCTAAAAACAGTGATCGATTATCCAAAGTTAGAAGACGAGCAATTAATTGTTCGCCAAAACTTACAGGCGGCCTATGAAAAGGTAAAACCCGTGGTAACAACTAAGCAAATCTTAACAGCACAAGCGACTGTTCGAGAAGTATATATGGACGAAAAGATTGAGCGCTATATCTTAGATTTGATCTTTGCGACCCGTTATCCAGAGAATTATCAATTAGAAAAAATTAAACCATTGATCAGTTTTGGTGCTTCACCCAGGGGGAGTATTAATCTCGCCACGGCTGCCAAATGTCATGCTTTCTTAAAGCATAGAGGCTATGTAATTCCAGAAGATGTACGTGCAGTGATTTATGATGTTCTAAGACACCGAATAGGGCTTACTTATGAGGCTGAAGCCGAAAACGTCACCACCGAAGATTTGATTTCTCAGATCATCAATCACGTAGAAGTACCCTAACCAGTACCTAACCCCGTACCGTTCATAGATGGATACAAAAGAACTACTCAAAAAAGTTCGGAAAATTGAGATAAAAACACGACGCTTGAGCGATCATGTTTTTGGAGGAGAGTATCACAGTACTTTTAAGGGACGTGGTATGACCTTTAGCGAGGTGCGTCAATATCAATTTGGCGACGATGTTCGCGCCATCGATTGGAATGTTACTGCGCGATACAACGAGCCTTTTGTAAAAGTATTTGAAGAAGAACGCGAACTAACTTTGATGTTAGTGGTCGATGTGAGTGGGTCAGAATTTTTTGGAACCACACAACAGTTCAAGCGGGATGTTTTAACAGAAATTGCCGCAACACTCTCTTTTTCTGCCTTGCAAAATAATGATAAAGTGGGCTTGCTGTTGTTTTCTGATCAAGTAGAATTGTTTATTCCGCCTAAAAAAGGGCGTTCTCATATCTTGCGTATAATTCGAGAGTTATTAGAATTTGAGCCAAAAAGTAAGGCGACAGATATCGCGAATGCACTCGCCTTTTTATCTGGAATTCTAAAGAAAAAAGCCATTGTATTTCTGCTATCAGATTTTATGGACGAAGGTTATGATAAAACCTTGCGTATTGCGGCAAAGAAGCACGATTTAACGGGGATAAGAGTGTATGACAAGCTAGAAGAAGAATTGCCCAATCTTGGAATTGTTCCCATGGTAGACAGTGAAACCAAACAAACCCGTTTAATTAATACAAGTTCTGCCAAAGTGCGACAGCAGTACGCCGCATTTCAAAATGAGAGAAAAGAAGCCTTTAAGCAATTGTTTAAACTCAACGGTGCCGGAACCATAGATTGTCGATTAGACGAGAGTTATGTCAAAAAGCTTTTAGGATATTTTAAAGCCAGAATATAGTTAATGAAGAATTTGAGTCATCTCTTTTTTGTCGTATTAATTTCCCTATCAGGAAGTGCCTTAGCACAATTAGGTGCAGAGGTTACAACTGCGGTAGACAGTACTCAAGTGAAGATAGGCGAGCAAATCAACCTCACTCTACAGGTAAAGACAGATTCGCTCTCTATGGTAGAGTTTTCGCCAGAACCGCTTTTTCTTCCGTTTGAAATTATTGAAGAATCTCCCATTGATACTTTGCGGGCGCAACAGCACTATCTCTATACCAAACGTTATGCGCTTATTCAATTTGATTCCGGGGCGTATTGGATCCCGCCGCAAAAAATTGTCGTTGATGGGTTTTCAAAATTCTCTGATTCTATTGCGATAGAAGTTGCCACAGTTAAAGTAGACACTATCCAGCAACCACTCTTTGATATTAAACCCATTCAAACCGTAGAAAGATCCTACAACCAACTGATTAAAAACATTTTACTCCTCTTTGTTTTTTGTTTATTGCTCGCTATTTCGTTTGTGTTAAACAGACAATACAAGAAGAAGAAAGCGGCTTTATTAGAAGAGATCCCTCCTTTTGATCGTGCCATTCAAGAATTAAAAGCCCTGGAAAATGAATTACCCAAGGGCCAAGAAGAATACAAGCAGTACTATTCAAAATTGACTGATGTTGTGCGTCGTTATTTAGAAGAAGAAGTAGACATTGATGCCCTAGAAAGCACTTCAGATGAATTGTTAGATAAGTTAGAACTGTGTAAAGATGCGGGTACTTTAGACTTGAGTTTAGAGACTTTGAACAATCTTAAAAAGGTGTTGCAAAATGCGGACTTAGTCAAATTTGCACGTTCTGCTCCGGCCATTGGGATTGCGACAACCGACCGAACGATTGTAGAGCAAGTGGTGATTGAAACCAAAGAGGCCTTGCCTGCTCCTACGGAAGAGGAATTGGCTGCCACAGCAGCCTTCCAAAGAGAATTGGAGCGAAAAAGACGCAAGCAAAAAATTCAATTAATCGGGATATCTGCCCTAGGCTTGCTCGTTTCTGTCGCCGTAATTGCGATCACTATCTATGGTTTTAATCCAGTAAAAGACACCATTTTTAGGTATCCTACAAAAGTATTGTTGGACGGCTCCTGGGTGAGAAGTCAATATGGGACTCCGCCCATTCAAATAGAAACCCCAAAAGTTTTAGTGCGGGATATCACGGCAACTTCTCCAGTGACGATGTATGCTGCGGGAGATCCCTTTAAAGATGTTTACACTCAGTTGTTTTTTGAAAGAAGAACCCCAGACGAAAAGAAAGAAAAAACACAGGAAGAGCAAGAACAAGAAGCAAGAGCGATAATGGATAGTGCTGTTGCGCGATACGAAGCCATGGGGGCAACTAATTTACTGGTGCAAAATGATACTTTTTCTTCGGTAGATGGGACAGAGGCCTTTCAACTTTTTGGATCGATGGATTTATCTCAAGGAGAGGAAGAAAGTATTCGTTGTCGGTTTGTCTCTGTCATCTTTCCCTTTGAAGCGACTACTGTTGAATTAAAAATAATTTATCTTAAAGATGATCGTTATGGTCTTTCAATCGAAGAAAAGATTTTAGCCTCTTTAGAAATAATAAAAGAATTATAAGGTGTTAGGAAATATTCAATTCGCGAATCCAGCATATCTGTGGGGACTATTATTTCTTCTCCCGCTAGGGGTTTGGTATTTTTTTAACCGCAAGCAGCAACAAGCCCGTTTATCGATCTCTAGTTTAGCTAGTTTTAAAGGAACCTCTTCGCTATGGGTAAAGCTATATCCATTGCTTTTTGTTTTTAGAATTCTCGCCTTGTGCTTAATCATCATTGCAGCAGCAAGACCACAAACCGTTGATGTTTCTACTAGAACAAAAACAAATAAAGGAATTGATATAGTGATGGCGATTGATGTTTCTTCTAGTATGTTAGCGCAAGACTTAAAGCCAAACCGCCTTGCTGCTTTAAAAAATGTTGCGGGGGATTTTATCAATCAGCGTCGCAGTGATCGTATCGGTCTTGTTATTTATGCAGGAGAAAGTTATACGAAAACTCCCATTACAAGTGATAAACGCATCGTTCAAAATGCTCTAGAGGAAATTCGTTATGACGGGGTGATCAATGATGGAACAGCCATTGGGATGGGCTTAGCCACAGCCGTTAATCGATTAAAAGATAGCAGAGCAAAAAGCAAAGTGATTATCTTACTCACCGATGGGGTCAATAATTCTGGCTTTATCGATCCTAAAATCGCCGCAGAACTAGCGGTTGAGTTCCAGATTAAAACCTATACCATTGGTCTGGGGAGTAACGGGAATGCTCGTGCGCCTATAGGAATACTGCCTAACGGGAAATTTCAATATGGTATCACCAAAGTGGAAATAGACGAAGAACTGCTTCAATCGATTGCAACAGATACCGGTGGCTTGTATTTTAGGGCGACAGATAACTCTAGTTTAGAGGCCATTTATGACGAGATTAATAAACTAGAAAAAACAGAAATAGAAGAATTTAAATACTATAACTATCAAGAAAAATATCGCGCATTGGTCTTTTTGGCCATGGCCTTATTATTGATTGAGTGGTTATTAAAAAACACCATTTACAGAAGCTTTATCTAATGTATCAACTCGACGAAACAATTTACTTTTATGCCTTTGCAATCCTTCCTGTATTGTGGTTAGGGTATTTGTGGGTGAGAAATTGGAAGAAAAAGACCCAAGCGAATTTTGCTTCATCAAAAATCTTGGATGCTTTAAGTCCAGATCGTTCAGGCTTTAAGCTTTTATTGAAATTATTGATTGTTACCCTGGGCTTTAGCTGTTTTGTGATTGCCCTGGTCAATCCAAAAATTGGGACGCAACTAGAAACGGTCAAGCGCGAAGGAGTCGATATTGTTTTTGCGATAGATGTATCAAAAAGCATGCTGGCAGAAGATATTGCTCCCAATCGTCTTGAAAAAGCAAAGCGTTTGGTATCTGCTTTGTTAAATGATTTAGCCAGTGATAGAGTAGGAATTATTGCTTATGCTGCCCAGGCGGTACCACAATTGCCGATTACAACAGACTATGGCGCTGCAAAAATGTTTTTACAAGCTTTAAATACAGATATGTTGTCTTCTCAAGGAACAGCGATAGATGCTGCGATTGAATTAGCATCGACTTATTTTGACGATGAAGAGCAGACTAATCGGGTTGTTTTTATCCTTTCTGATGGCGAGGATCATGCCGAAGATGGCACCATTGACGCTGCTCAGCAAGCCAGTGCTATGGGGATTAAAATCTTTACTTTAGGCGTAGGGACAGATAAAGGTGCTCCTATTCCCATCAAAAGAAATGGCATAGTCGAAAGCTATAAAAAAGACGAGAATAATGAGGTGGTGATTACAAAACGCACCCCCACTGTTTTAGAGTCTATCGCAAGTACAACAGAGGCGGCCTATATGGATGGCAATGATACCCAAGCGGTATTAGCATTTGTGCGAGAGGAACTCAAACAAATGGAGAAAAAAGAATTTGAAGCAAAAAAGTTTGTGAGCTATAAAGATCGTTTTCAGCCTTTTTTGATTGCAGGATTCCTCTTATTTTTGATAGATATTTTACTCTTGGAAACAAGAACAAAATGGGTAGCACGATTGAATTTGTTTAACGAAAAAGAATCTGCCTAATATGAAAAAGCATTTTATTTTAAGCCTAGGCGTTCTGCTTTCTACTGTACAACTCTTTGCACAAGGTGAGAAAGAGACGAATCTTATTGCAGACGGAAATCAAGTCTATCAAGACGAGGCTTATCCAGAAGCCGAAGCAGCCTACAGAAAAGCCCTTTCTATCAATAGCGTAAATACAAAAGCACAGCACAATATTGGGAATACCCTTTACCGCTCAAAAGACTTTGATCAAGCCAATCAGCGCTATTTTCAAACGCAAAAGAACAGTTTAAACAAAGCAGAGAAACATTTGGCCTTTCACAATATGGGGAATGGGTATATGCAGAAAAAGGACTACGAAAAAGCGGTTGAGGCTTATAAAAATGCTTTGCGCAATAATCCTACAGACGACGAAACACGCTACAATTATGCTTTAGCAAAAGAATTACTCGAAAAGCAAAAGCAAGAGGAAGAAGAGAATCAAGATCAGCAAGATCAAAACGATCAACAGGACCAGCAGGATCAAGACGATAATCAAGACGATAAAGAAGGAGACCAAAAGGAGAAGCCTTCAGACGAGGGGGAAGAGGGAGACGATAAAGAGAATAAGGACGACCAAGAGAACAAAGACCAAGACGAGAAAGACGACAAGGGCAAAGAAAAAGATGATCCCAAAAAGCCTAAAGAAGATAAAGGAAATGAGAAGGATCAAAAGAAACCCCCACCGCGCAAACCCGGTCAAATCTCTCCAGAGCAAGTCAAGAGTCTCTTAGAGGCTATGAACCAGCAGGAGAAAAATGTGCAAGACAAGGTCAACGCAGAAAAAGTAAAAGGAGTTCCTGTAAAAACAAAAAAAGACTGGTAAGTATAAATGAAAAAGATTTATCTCTTATGGAGTGTTTTGCTACTGTGCTTTAGTCATGGGATGGCTCAGGTTAGCTTTCAGACAAAGGTGAGTAAAAACCGTTTGGGCTTAAATGAACGCTTGCGGGTGAGTTTTGAAATGAATCAAAATGGCGATAATTTCACCCCTCCTTCTTTTGATGGATTTAACGTTGTGGGTGGACCTAATCAGTCGGTCAGTAATAGTTGGGTCAATGGGGTGAGAAGTTTTTCAAAATCCTATACTTATTTTCTTACGCCAACCCGTAAAGGAAAAATTACCATTGCCCAGGCTTCTATTGAAATTGACGGAGAAGTCTATAAAACTACACCCATTCAAGTTGAGGTAACTCAGGCGGTCAATAACCCTAATAGTCCACAGGCAAGGGCAAATGCCATTGCCGATGAAAACCTTCATCTTGTCGCAGAAATTTCTAAACGAAACCCCTATCTCAACGAGGCCATCACGGTGATTTATAAATTGTACTTCTCCTCAGAAATTAGTGTTTCTAATGTCAATGAGACAGAGTCCCCTAAATACAGTGATTTTTGGAGCCATTTAATTCCCATCCCTAAACTTGAGATCAAGAGAGGAGAATTTAAAGGGCAACCCTATAATTATGTCACCTGGCGCAAGACCGTACTTTATCCACAAAAAACAGGGAAGTTAGTGATTGCACCTTTGACCCTTAATGTTTCGGTAGATGTACCCACGAATCGTCGAGACTTTTTTGGGAATCGAGTGTATCAAAAAACCCCAAAGATGATCACGGCAGGAAAAAGAACCATCGATGTTCGCCCCTTACCACTGGCCGGTAGACCAGATGATTTTGATGGAGCTGTTGGGGATTTTGACCTAAATGTAAAGTTTAATAAGACCGCTTTAAAGTCTTCTGAGTCCTTCCAGGCTACCATCAAAGTGGCCGGTCGTGGAAACTTAAAACTATTTTCTTTACCTAAATTAAGCGCCCCTAGTTCCTTAGAGGTCTATGAGCCAGAGCACAAAGAAAACGTTAAGACCAACTTGCTCGGGATGCAAGGGAGTATCGAAGATATCTATACGGTAGTGCCACAATATCAAGGGAATTATCCTATTCCTTCTGTATCCTTTAGTTATTTTGATCCTGTCAAAGAGTTGTATGTTAGCCTTCGGTCAGAAGAACAATTGATTGATGTGTTTGAGGGGCCTACTGCTTCTTCAAATCCAGCGACACCCAATATTCCACAAAAGAATAATATCAATGCAGCTCCCTATTTTGATTTTATCAAGTTAGAAACGGTACTGCTTCCCATGGATCAAACAAACTTTTATGGATCAACTAACTTTTGGCTTTTACTACTATTGCCTTTTATACTATATGCAGTTATCGTTTTAGTCAAGCGCCGTTCAGAAAATTATACGGTTGATCCTGTTACACAAAAACAACGCCGTGCAGCACGTTTAGCGAAGAAATATTTGAGCTCCGCCAAAAAGGTTTTAGGGGATAAAGAAAATTTCTACAACGCTTTAGAACGTGCTTTACACAATTACTTAAAGGCTAAATTATCGATAGAAACAGCAGAGTTTAGCAAAGAAAGTATCGTCAATTTGTTACAGCAAAAAAACAGCTCTCCAGAAACGATTACAGATTTCATCTCGATTTTAGAGAAATGCGAGGCCGCAAGATATTCTCCTGCAACAGCAGTGAGCATGCAAGAAGATTTTGATTTTACCGTGCAAACCATCACCCTTTTAGATCGTGAAATATGAAGAAATTTAGTGTAATGCTTTTCGCCATATTATTCAGCAATCATTTATTTGCGCAGGATACAGCAGCATTATTTGAGCAAGGAAACGCAGCTTATAATGGAGGAAATTACGCCCTTGCAGTAGAAAAGTATGAAGCCATTCTCACGCAAGAACAGCACAGTGCCGAATTGTATTTTAACCTAGGAAACACCCACTATCGTTTAGGGAATGTTGCCGAAAGTGTATATTATTTTGAGCAAGCTAAACGCCTAGAACCAGCAGATAAAACAATCCAAAACAATGCTGCGTTTGCCAACAACATGACCCTTGATGCCATAGAAGAATTACCCGAAACCCAATTAGAGACCCTGCAGCAAGGGATTTTAGTGCGTTTCTCGCTTGATCAATGGGCAAAAATCACCCTGTTTTTAGCATGGCTAAGTTTTGTTCTCTTTCTTTTATACCGCTTTAATCAGCGTATTCAATTAAAGAGAATATTCTTTGTTTTGGGCTGTGTGGTCTTATTGCTTACCCTAAGCTCTCTTTCCCTTTCACAAACTAAATTGAGCGAAGACAGTCTTAAAAAAGCAATTGTTTTTAATGCTGAAATTGAAATTTGGGCGGAGCCTAATAAACGTTCTGACATTCTTTTTCTCCTGCATGAAGGGACCGCATTAAATGTGCTAAGTCAATTAGAGGGTTGGTCTAAAATCAAACTGGCAAATGGTTCAGAAGGTTGGGTTGAAAATAGCGCGATTAGAACCTTAAACTAATTCTTGCGGTAATAGTTCCTTGCGATCTAACAGCCACTCAAAAACAAATTCTCCTATTGTTTTGACGGGATCATATAAGATTGACTCTTCTAAAATTGTTGTGTCGAAATACTGAAATAGAAAGGAAAATTGATCGAGTAATAAGAGCAATGCACTTAATACTAAGGCGTACTTAAGTCCGCCAAAAAGTGCCCCAAAAATGCGATTAATAATCCCTAAGGCCGCCATCTTAATGATCTTAGTCAACATACGTGCAAGTAAATTGACAGCAACAATTATGACAATAAAAATCAGGGCAAAAACAATCCCCGCTGGGGGAACGGTATCAAAGTTAAAATAGCTGGTGAGTAAATCGCTAACAGCCGCAGCAAAGAGCAATGCGCCTACCAGTCCAGCAATCAAAGCTATAAGAGAAGCTGCCTCAATAATAAAGCCTTTAAAGAAGCCTCTTACTGCTCCATAAAGGATCAGCCCACCCATTATGATATCTAGATAATTCATTATTTAAAGATATCATTTTCTCTTCTTATGCTGCAAGTAGAATCGGTATATTTGTCTTATGCAAATCAAAGCTAGAGATCAAAAATTAAAAGAGCGCTGGGAGGAACTACTTAGCCTATTGACTGATCAATTTTCTGAAACTGAAGAAATTGAAATCGAGGGGGTACTTTACCTCATTGGTTTGCAAGAATTAGGAAAGATCCATCAACGCTTTAAAAAAGACGACAACATCAATATTATTCATATTGGGATTTGTACAGTATTAGAGCCCTTTGGTTATTATGCCTTTGATTTTTATGACGAAGAGGGATGGCCCCACTTTAAATTATTAGAAGCCCTTCCTGTTTTAAAACCTGGAGAACAATCTGTATTGATGAAAGAAGCTATCGTAGATTACTTCTTAGAAAAAGAGTTGATTCAATAGGATATTTCTTATTTTTACGCCCATGATTGACAAGGTAGAAGCGCATTTAAAAGAGGTCGAGCAATTTGCAGAGACTAGTCCAGAAGCAATTGAAGCATTCCGCATTAAATATGCCGGTAAAAAAGGAATCTTAAACGATTTATTTGCTGCTTTTCGCGAAGTAAAAAACGAAGAAAAGAAAGCTTATGGGCAGGTTTTAAATCAGCTTAAAACAGCCGTTTCAGAAAAAGTAGACAGCTTAAAATCTGCTGCTGGAAACAGTGATAGTGCCGCAAGTGGTCTTGATTTAAGCCGTCCAGGTTACCCCGTTAATTTAGGAAATCAACACCCGCTTACGCTGGTTAAAAATCGCATTATTGAGATCTTTAATCAAATAGGCTATAATATTTCAGAAGGGCCAGAGATTGAGGACGATTGGCATAATTTTACTGCCTTAAATCTTCCAGAATATCACCCGGCAAGAGATATGCAGGATACCTTTTTTATTCAAACAAACCCTGATATTTTATTGCGCACGCACACCTCTTCTGTACAGGTGCGCTACATGGAAAATAACAAACCCCCTATTCGAACAATTTCACCAGGGAGAGTGTTTAGAAATGAAGCCATTTCTGCAAGAGCACATTGTATTTTTCATCAAGTAGAAGGTTTGTATATCGACAAAGATGTTTCTTTTGCCGACTTAAAACAAACCCTCTTATACTTTACTAAAGCCTTATTTGGGAAGTCAAAAATTCGTTTGCGTCCCTCTTATTTTCCCTTTACAGAGCCCAGTGCCGAAGTAGATATTTACTGGGGTCTTGAAACAGAAGTGGATTACCGCATTACTAAAGGAACTGGTTGGTTAGAAATCATGGGATGTGGGATGGTCGACCCTAATGTTTTAAAGAACTGCGGAATTGATCCAGACGAATATTCAGGTTTTGCCTTTGGAATGGGGATAGAACGTATCGCCATGTTGTTGTATCAAGTAGGCGATATCCGTATGTTTTTTGAAAACGATATGCGTTTTCTAGAGCAGTTTAAGTCGACCCTCTAGTTCAATTGTTTACTTAATTTCGCAAAAGTTTTTGCAGGAGATTTCCCTTCGTACAATATAGCGTAAACCGCTTCTATGATAGGAGTGCGGGTTCTG
Source organism: Candidatus Arcticimaribacter sp. (assembly GCA_039768455.1). Taxonomy (GTDB): domain Bacteria; phylum Bacteroidota; class Bacteroidia; order Flavobacteriales; family Flavobacteriaceae; genus Arcticimaribacter. Next base: position 3,036 of record JBDNAJ010000033.1, on the reverse strand, counting down.
TAATCTTTACTGAGTAAGTGAGCTGATTTAGTAGCATAATAACCTTCTGCCACCATATTCATTTCTGCCTGAGCTGCGGTAACGGTATAGCCTTTTCCAATAAAATTCCCAAAGGTTCTATTGCGACTAAACACAGAATAGCCCGTCACCAGTAAATCTCCTAGATAGGCAGAATTATTGATGTTCCGCTTGAGTTTATGGACATTCCTTATATAGCGTTTCATCTCTCTAATGGCATTGCTCATCAAGACACTTTGAAAATTATCGCCATAGTTTAAGCCATGGGCAATACCTGCAGCAATCGCGTAAATGTTTTTAAGCATTGCAGCATATTCTGTCCCAATGATATCATTAGAAATCTTAGTGCGCACATAGCTTGTTTTTAGTAATGAAGCGATAAAGTCTGCTCTGTTTTTATCTTGACAGGCTATGGTCAAGTAAGAGAGTTTCTCCATCCCGACTTCTTCGGCATGACTGGGTCCAGCAATCACTGCAATCTGGTCGTAAGGAACTTGCCAACTCTCGTTTAAGTAATGCCCTACAATCTGTAAAGTTTCTGGAACAACTCCTTTTACAGCAGAAACAATGATTTTGTCTTTGATCTCTCCTTTTATATTGGCTAATGAGTCGGCTAAAAAGGCCGCAGGAATACACAAAATCAAGACATCGACTTTATCGACAACCTCATTAATATCTGTGCTAATGGCGAGTCGTTTTTTGCGTAAGGTTACTCCTGGCAGATAATGGGGGTTATTCCCATTTTTTTCAAGATGCGCTTTAGCTGCTTCACTGCGCATGTACCAATGTACATTTCGCTTATTTTCTGTCAATAGTTTGACCAGTGCAGTGGCCCAGCTACCGCCGCCTAAAACGCCTACTTTTTTAGTCGTTTTTAAGATGCGATTGCGAATGGCCCTTTGGGGTTGTGCAATCATTGTAAAGCTTTATTTATAACCAAGCATCCCAAGGGATTCTCGAGAGTAATAACAATAATCCAAGGGTGTAGAAAATACCGATGCGTGAAAACTTTTTACCATCTTCTGTCTGGCGTTTATGCATCGACCATCCCATTGTAATCAAGATAATAGCGATTATATTGGTAAAAGGGTGCTCTACTAGATACAAACGTGTTTGAGCATCTTTCATTACACCACCCATTCCTAAAGCGCTCCACTGTGCAAACCATGGAGAAACAAAGTACAAGACCAATCCAATTAATAACTGGATATGAGAAAAGATTAATCCAAACAGAGAGATGCGAAGATCCCTTTGGCCAAAGTCTTTTTTAGTACTCATCCCAATTAAGGCATTGATAGAGGCGATAATTAAAATTGCTAGTGCAAGATATGCCCAATAAGAGTGAACTGTTTTAAGCACTGAATACATAATGTTTATTTTTTGTGAAGATACAATAATCCTCGATTATAGATCAAAATTTATTCCTTGAGCAAGGGGGAGTTCATCAGAAAAATTGATGGTGTTCGTTTGACGTCTCATATAAACTTTCCAGGCATCTGATCCACTTTCTCGCCCTCCACCGGTTTCTTTTTCTCCGCCAAATGCGCCCCCAATTTCGGCACCAGAGGTGCCTATATTAACATTTGCAATCCCACAATCGCTTCCCCAATGGGATAAAAAAGCTTCTGATTCTTGAATGTTTTGTGTAATAATGGCTGAAGAAAGTCCTTGTCTAACATCGTTTTGAATCGCGATGGCATTTTCTACTGCGCCACTGTATTTGATCAAATACAATAAAGGGGCAAAAGTTTCTGTCTGAACAATTTCTGCTTCAGGAGAAATTTCTGCGATAGAAGGGGAGACATAGCAACCACTTTCATAGGCTTTTCCTTTGAGTTTTTCGCCTTTAATGATCCATTGGCCATTTTCTTTTTCGACGGCTTCTTGCGCTGCTAGGTACTGCGTTACTGCTTGTTCGTCAATCAAGGGTCCCATATGATTATTTGCATCAAGGGGATTCCCAATTTTTAATTGACCATAGGCCTGTTTGAGTCCGTTTTTGATTTGCTCATAAATATCCTCATGAACGATAAGGCGTCTGGTTGAGGTGCAGCGTTGCCCAGCGGTTCCTACAGCCCCAAAAACAGTTCCGATAATGGTGGTTTTTATATTGGCAGAAGGGGTGACAATGATGGCATTATTTCCCCCCAATTCTAGTAGTGATTTCCCTAAACGGGCAGCGACAGTTTGCGCTACACTGCGTCCCATGTGTGTGGAACCAGTAGCAGATAATAAAGGAATGCGATGATCTGCTGCCATCCATTTCCCAACTTCGGCATCCCCGATAATGAGATTGCTTATGCCATTTGGCAGGCCGTTGGCCGAAAAAACATCTGCCGCAATCTTTTGGCATGCTAGGGCGCAGAACGGAGTTTTCTCACTGGGTTTCCAAAGGGTAACATCACCACAAATCCAGGCAAGAGCTGTGTTCCAGCTCCATACTGCCACTGGAAAGTTAAAGGCAGAAATAATGCCTACTACCCCTAAAGGATGATATTGTTCATACATGCGATGCAGCGGCCTTTCAGAATGCATGGTAAAACCATGTAATTGTCGAGACATGCCCACGGCAAAATCACAGATATCAATCATTTCTTGTACCTCTCCTAATCCTTCTTGTAGGGATTTCCCCATTTCATAAGAAACCAGTTGGCCTAATGCTTCTTTCTTTTCTCGTAAAGCATCGCCTAATTGCCGAACCATTTCTCCCCTTTTAGGGGCAGGAACTTTTCTAAATGCTTGAAATGCGATTTCAGCTTGATCCACAGTTTGATCATATTCTTCTACTGTAACAGTCGAAACAGTACCAATTGTTTTTCCATCCACAGGAGAAAAAGATGTTATTGTGGCTCCTTGACCAAACCAATTTTCTCCTAGCGGTACGCTCTCCCACATAAAGGTTGTGTTGTCTCTCTCTTTCCCTGCACCTCAACCAGCCTTAGACCAAGATAAAGTTCGGAATGGGAAGAGGTGAGCCACATTGCCCTAGTCACCTTAATTGTCGTAACTATTTACTTC
>JBDNAJ010000032.1:0-10108 GCA_039768455.1 Candidatus Arcticimaribacter sp. | reverse complement strand
GGTTCTTATATCGATGGCAAGGCCTGTGGTTCTTTTGGAGATTTTGGGATTTTGAGTTTTAACGGAAATAAAATCATTACCACTTCTGGCGGAGGTGCCTTATTATCTAATAACACCGATGCGTTACAAAAAGCGCGTTTTTTGGCCACACAGGCTAAAGAAAACACTCCCCATTATGAACACCTCGAAATGGGTTATAATTATCGCATGTCGAATATCGCCGCGGCGATAGGAGTAGGACAATTAAAAGTTTTAGACAAAAGGGTAGCAGCTAGAAGAGCCAATCACGATTTTTATTTCGAGCTACTTTCGGGCATTAAGGGCATACAATTTTTAGAAGAACCCACAGGTTATTTCAGTAATCGCTGGTTGAGTTGTATTACAATTGACCCACTTATTACAGGAGTAAGTAGAGAAGATCTGCGACTAGCTTTAGAAAAAGAAAATATTGAAAGTCGACCACTGTGGAAACCCATGCACATGCAACCCCTATTTGAAAACTGTGATTATTATGGAACAGACTTTAGTGAAAAGCTGTTTAAAGATGGAATCTGTCTTCCCTCTGGCAGTAATTTAACACCACAAGAAAAAGAGCGAATTTCAAGTCAATTGAAAGTAGTATTTTCGTGCTAGTATGTTTGAAAGAATCTTTAAATATCATTATTCAAATAAATTTGCTTATGCACTAGATGCAGTCTGTATCTGGATTGCATTAGAAGCCATCCTTTTCCTTAACGGCTCTGTATTAATTATTCGATCACAACTAGATAAACCTGTATTTATAGCGCTAGCCTTGGGCTGTATTACGCTCTTTCGAGGCTATAAGATGGTATTGCGATTTACCACCTTTATCGACATAGGGAAAATAACCTCTGGACTCATCCTTACCATTGCGTTATACGCCTTGTATGTCAAGGCCGATACACGTGGGCATTACAACTACTTATTGTTATTGTTTTATTTCAGTTTATCCCTTCTTTCTCTCTACCGACTTGTGATCAAATTGCTTTATGCACGAGTCACTAAAGAAGAGAAGTTATTAAACACCTTACTTTTTGGCGCTGGCGCCAATGGATTAAGAACAAAAAGAGCCTTAGACGACAGTAATGCTGTCAATGTTTTAGCCTTTATAGACGAAGCGCCCGGAACAGTTGGAAGAAGTATCGAAGGTTTAGCTGTAATGCGTTTAGATGAGAAATTAGAAAAGTTCATTGAAAACAAAAATGTTCAGCAAATTATCATCACCACAGAAAAGATTAGTCAAAAGAAGAAAAACGAACTCTTTCAGTTTTTTAAAACAAAAGGGGTCAAAATCTTTACGGTTCCTGCTATTGATAAATTAGCCAGTAATGAAGGGATTGTAGGAAATCTTACGCCCATCAAAATTGAAGATCTTCTTAAAAGAGATCAAATTAAAATTGATTCAGAGAAGAATAGATCACAGTACCACAATAAAACAATTTTAGTGACAGGTGCTGCGGGTTCTATTGGGAGCGAAATCGTTCGTCAATTACTCCCTTTTGAACCAGAACAAATCATACTTTATGATCAAGCAGAGACCCCCTTGTTTGATTTGAAAAATGAATTAACCCAAAAGGGCACGAACACAAAACTGCATTACTACCTTCAAAGCATCACAGATAAAGCGGCTTTAGAACAATGTTTCAAAACTTTTTCTATTGATCTGGTTTTTCACGCTGCGGCTTATAAGCACGTATTTATGACAGAAGCAATCCCTAAAGCTGCCATCATCAATAATATTTTAGGGACTAAAAATGTAGTCGATGTCGCCTTAGCAAACAAGGTCTCTCATCTGGTCATGGTTTCGACAGATAAAGCAGTAAATCCTTCTAATGTGATGGGAGCATCTAAACGTATTGCAGAAATATATGTCGCTCAAGCAGCAGAAAATACAAGCACACAAATCATCACAACTCGCTTTGGGAATGTGTTAGGGTCAAACGGTTCTGTAGTACCTATTTTTAAAGAGCAAATTGCCAAAGGCGGCCCAGTAACGGTAACCCATCCAGACATTACCCGCTATTTTATGACCATCACAGAAGCCTGTCAATTAGTACTTGAAGCTGGAGCAACCGGTGAAGGAGGGGAGATTTATGTCTTTGATATGGGTGAGCCAGTTAAAATCGCTGATCTCGCAACAAGCATGATTCGTTTATCTGGTTTAATCGAAGGGCAAGACATTGAATTAGTTCACAGTGGCCTTAGACCTGGAGAAAAACTCTATGAAGAACTACTGACCGATAAAGAAAACCTTAAACCCTCTCACAACGAGTTGATCTTTATTGCAGAAAAAGAAATCTTTTCTAAAAGTCGTCAAAAACAAATTCTTGAATTAATAGCGGCCGCTTCAAAAGGAGAGGATCCTTTGTCACTCGTAAAAAAAATGAAAGACATTGTGCCAGAGTACAAATCGATGAATTCAACTTATACCGCTCTAGATAATTAATTATCTCCAGGAACAATTTTAAGATTTCTTATACAGACACTAAAAGGATAGCGCTGCTGTCCTTGACTATTTAAGACAGAAGGGTGTTTGTCAAAGTTTAAGCGAAAATTCGGTATGATAGGTAAAGGAATAACGACCTGTCTAAACTCTGTCACATCATAACTAGTATCTGACCATAATTCCCCTGGTTCAATTGTGATACTCGTGCTACCGGTGACAATAGGCGTGTAGCCTAAAGATATTTTTACATTTTCATCGGGATTATTCGGCAGGACTAAAAACTCCATCTTGTATTCAAACACTAAATTTTTTGGCGTAGTCCCAAAATTGGAAAATTCTTTAGAGATAGAAGAAATTTCATTTTCTCCTGCACCATTAGCGATATAATAGCCCACCATGGCATTTTCGCAAGGCGAAAAAGTTACCGTCGAGTTCGCCGAAGGGCCAAACCAACCATCTTGTGGGTTTTCCCAACCCCAAGTCACACTGGCGGTTTTCATTTGCAAATCATCCTGATACTCCGCGGTAACATAGTCATTAATAGAAACAATATCAAAATTATTCGCATTCGCGACAGCGTGTTGCATGTTGTATCTGCCAAAAATATTGTTGTATTCTACTAACACGGCAATTTGAGCATTAGTTTGTGGGTCATTAATATCTCCCTCTACTGTCGTGGTTCCACTTACAGTAGTACTTGAGCCTACACTTGTCGTTCCCCCTTCAAAAACCCATTTAAAAATATCAAAGTTTTTTGAGGTAGTAACATAAGATACCCTAAAAACAGTGTCAGTTGGCAAAATACTATTGGTTACAGTAAAACTGTGTTCTGAAGATAAAAAAGAAGCTTCCACCTCTCCAGTACGTCCATTAGGATCTTCTGTGGGACGTATAATTGCATTATCATCCTCTTCTAAAAGTGATTGAGGAACAAATTCTGGAGTACAGGAGCACACCATAATTAAAAAGCCAAAAAAAGCAATGATATGTCTCATAAATAAAAATAGTTCTCAAAGATAAAGAAATCGCACTACACATTTTTGTGCAAAAATGCAATCCTTATCTTATTAACGTGATAATACAATAGATAGTATCGCAATCATTGCATAATTTTCCTTGTATAATGTTAAAAATTAAGTACATTTGCAATCCAAAAATTAACAAAAATGTATGCAATCGTAGAGATAGCAGGGCAGCAATTTAAAGTTGCAAAAGACCAGAAAGTGTTTGTACACCGTTTGGCACAAGACGAAGGAAGCAAAGTTTCTTTTGATCAAGTGTTCTTATTAGACGATGGAAAAGCAGTTACCCTTGGCGCCCCGGCTATAACTGGAGCTTCGGTAGAAGCAAAAGTAGTTAAGCACTTAAAAGGAGACAAAGTAATTGTCTTCAAAAAGAAAAGAAGAAAAGGATACCGTGTGAAAAACGGTCACCGTCAAGCGTTAACAGAAATCCTAATCGAAGGAATTTCTGCTAAAGGTGGAGCGAAGAAGGCTGCGCCAAAAGCAACAGCGGAAAAAGTAGAAGCTAAGCCAGCGGCTAAAAAGGCTGCCCCTAAAAAAGAGGCACCTAAAGCACAAGAGGACTTGAGCGGAAAAACAGTAGCTGAATTAAAAGAATTAGCTAAAGCAAAAGGGATTACAGGTATTTCTTCTATGAAGAAAGCCGATTTAATCGCTGCTTTACAAGCATAATAATTTAAAACGATACAACCATGGCACATAAAAAAGGAGTAGGTAGTTCGAAGAACGGTAGAGAATCAGAATCGAAACGATTAGGAGTTAAAATCTTTGGTGGACAAGCTGCACGCGCAGGTAACATTATCGTGCGTCAACGCGGTACTGCTCACAACCCAGGAGAAAATGTGTATTTAGGAAAAGATCATACCCTTCACGCAAGAGTTGACGGGGTGGTACAATTCGTTAAAAAGAAGAACAATAAGTCTTATGTTTCTATTGTTCCTTTTGAAGCCTAAACACTTTTAAAGTAAAAACTAAACCTGCTCATCGAGCGGGTTTTCTTATGCTTAATCTTTTAGCGCACCATAAACAGCTCGGTTTAAAGCAATGATATATTCGTTGGTATTAGGGATTTTTTGTGTCATAAAAATCGCAATGAGCTCTTCGCTTGGATCGATAAAAAAATGCGTTTTAAAATATCCACCCCAGTAGATTTGCCCTGTGCTGGCTGGACTAGGATCTTTGGTTGCATCATACAAAACCCCAAAGCCAAGACCAAAACCACGACTAGGCCCCATCAATTGACCTACTTGGTTCTTTGTCATCTCAAGCACAGAGGCTTCTGACAAAATACGTTTTCCTTTATAACTTCCTTTATTGAGTATCATCTGACAAAAGTGTAAATAATCTTCTGTGGAAGAGAAGAGCCCATAAGTCCCCCCATAAACGGTATTCCCACTTGTTTTAGCTTGAACAGGGCTATTGACTAATTCCCCTTCTTCAGTAATCAAGTGCACCTGCATAACTCGGTTGAGGTTTTCTGTCGCTACATTATAACCTGTTTCCGTCATTTCGAGAGGGAGCAAAATATTTTCCTTTAGATATGCATTAATAGGCTGCTGGGTGATTTTTTGTAAGATTAAGGCTAAAATATCTGGTGCAGCACTGTAATACCACTGTTCCCCAGGTTGACCGATGAGCGGAACCTCTAATAGCTTTGCAACCGGTTCCTCTAATTTCTCGTAAACGGTGGGATCAAATAAGTCGTTGTACATCAACTTAAAGAGTTGTTGATCAAAAAGATTTTCTTCTAGTCCGTGGGATAATCCTGCTGTGTGGGTTAACAGCTGTCGTATACTAATCGGTTCTTTCGCAGCAACTGTTGGTCCATCTATTCCAGTTGAGACATCTTCGATTACCCTAAGCTTTGCCAATTCTGGGAGGTAATCTTGTGCTAAATCATCTAAGGATAAAAGGCCTTTTTCGATTAGTTGCATAATGGCAACACTCATGATGGGTTTTGTCATCGACTGGATAAAGTAGATGCTGTTTTTCTCAAGTGATGCCTTTGTTTGAATACTGTTATATCCCAAGGCTTTATGCCATACTTTTTCTTGATTGTGAAAAATTAAGACCTCGGCTCCAGCAATTTCACCCGCGTCAATTTCAGTTTTTAGGTAATTTTCAAAATCAGAAAGTTGATCTACATCAAACTGTTTTTGCGCTTCAAGGCTTACTCCAAAGCTGAAGAAAATGCCAAGAAGAAGAAAAGATAGGTGTCGCATAAAAGTATTTTTACGACAATATAATTAAATAAAAAAGCCGAGCAATTGCCCGGCTTTTATTTTATAATCAGAATGTTTTAGTATCTGTAATATTCTGGCTTGAATGGCCCTTCTACAGTCACCCCGATATAATCGGCTTGATCTTTAGACAGCTCTTCTAGCTCAACCCCTAAGTGTTTTAAGTGTAAAGCAGCTACTTTTTCATCTAAGTGTTTTGGTAACATATACACCTTGTTCTCATATTTTTCTGGGGTATTCCACAGTTCAATTTGAGCAAGGGTCTGGTTGGTAAACGAGTTACTCATCACAAAACTAGGGTGTCCAGTAGCACAACCTAAGTTGACCAAACGACCTTCTGCAAGAACGATCAATTCTTTCTCGTCTTCTAAGGTATATTTATCTACTTGAGGCTTGATCTCTACCTTGGTATTCCCATAGGTGTCGTTTAACCAGGCCATATCGATTTCATTATCAAAATGACCAATGTTACAAACGATCGCTTTGTCTTTCATTTGTAAAAAGTGCTCCCCGGTAAGGATATTTTTATTTCCTGTAGCGGTAATCACAATGTCCATATTGTCCACAACAGAATTGATTTTCTTCACTTCATAGCCGTCCATTGCTGCTTGCAGCGCACAGATAGGATCAATTTCAGTGACAGTAACAATGGCGCCAGCTCCTTTAAAAGAGGCAGCAGTTCCTTTTCCTACATCTCCATATCCAGCCACTAACACACGTTTTCCAGCTAACATTACATCAGTTGCACGACGCACAGCATCTACTGCACTTTCTTTACAACCGTATTTGTTGTCGAATTTAGATTTTGTAACAGAGTCGTTTACATTGATAGCAGGCATGGGTAAGGTTCCATTTTGCATGCGCTCATATAAACGGTGGACTCCAGTGGTGGTCTCTTCAGACAAACCATTGATGTTTTCTACTAATTCTGGGAATTGATCTAACACCATATTCGTTAAATCTCCCCCATCATCAAGAATCATGTTTAAAGGTTGACGATCTTCTCCAAAGAAAAGTGTCTGTTCAATACACCAATCAAATTCTTCTTCATTCATCCCTTTCCAGGCATAAACAGGAATACCTGCAGCAGCAATCGCCGCAGCAGCGTGATCTTGAGTAGAAAAAATATTACAAGAACTCCAGGTGACATCTGCCCCTAAAGCGACTAAGGTTTCAATCAATACAGCCGTTTGAATGGTCATGTGTAAACAGCCTGCAATACGAGCTCCAGCAAGGGGTTGCTCTTCGGCATACTCTTCGCGAAGCGCCATTAATCCAGGCATTTCTGCTTCGGCTAATTCGATTTCTTTACGACCCCAGTCGGCTAGACTAATGTCTTTTACTTTGTAAGGAAGAACGTTTGTTTTCTCTTTCATAATGGGTTTGTTAACTTTACGGTGCAAAAGTACAATCTTTCTTATCAAATCCCTATGCCATTAACAAATCATTTTTCAGTAGCAAATAATTGCAACTTAGCGGTTTGGAAGATTGAGGAATCAGAAGAAAGCTTAAAGAAAGAGCTGCTTTTAACCCCTAAACAACATCAAGCCTTAACAGAAAGGAAGACCGTTAATGGGAGGCAAGGCTATTTAGCGGTTCGTTCTGCTTTGGTAAGTTTAGGGATTTCTTTAGAGGACTTATCGGTCAATGAGATAGGGGCGCCCCAGTTACCAAAGGGCTATTGTTCCTTATCGCATACCAATACACATGCGGCAGCGGTTTATGCCCAGGATAATGTGGGCATTGATCTGGAGGCCTATCGGCCAAAAATTTCACGAATTGCTTCAAAATTTGTCCATCCAAACGAGCAAGCCTTTTTACCGCAACTAGAAGAAGTCAAAGCTTTAACGCGGCTATGGACGGCTAAAGAGGCCATTTATAAGGCCCTAAAAATCCAGGGCCTATCCTTGCGACAACAGATCGAATTGATGCCCTTTGACTTAAACGATACCAGCGGGAGGGCTAAGGTGTATTTGACAGAGCAGGCTTGTACTGTTCAGTTGCAATTCAGTACTTTTGATCAACACGAACTAACCATTGCCCACAACATTCAATATGAAAGTATCCATTGAAATTACTTTAGCGCCTTTAGAAAAGGAGTATGAAACACCCATTAAGAATTTTATCCGGGTGCTGCGTTCTTCTCCTTTTGAAATTCAAGAGAATCCATTAAGCACTCAGATCTATGGGGAATATCACGCTCTAATGAACTTTTTAACCCCCGCTATTGCTGACTCTTTTGATGCCATTGCCGCCGGAATGATTCATTTAAAAATCGTAAAAAGTGATCGCAGCGATTATCAACCCTTTGTTTGATTTTTTCTTCGGGCAGTATGCCCTTTATAGTCCTCAAGATATAGCGCTTGAAGTAACTGCTGTTTTCTTAGGTTTAGCAAGTGTATGGTATGCCAAAGAAAATAAAATTACTGTCTATCCCACAGGGATGATTTCCACCGCCATTTTTGTCTACTTATTGTGGAAGTGGCTATTGTTAGGCGATATGTTGATCAATGCCTATTACTTTATCATGAGTGCTTATGGCTGGTATTTTTGGATCCAAAAAAAAGGCGAGCAAAGCCTGCATCCCATTGCCCGTATTAGCCAACAAGAAACCGTCATCAGTGTTGGTTTATTTTTATTTTCGATTATAGGAGTATATCAAGTTTACCAGTATTTTGAGATGTGGACCAGTTGGACCGCCTATATCGACACCTTTACCACCGCCATCTTTTTTGTAGGGATGTGGTTGATGGCGAGGAGAAAAATTGAGCACTGGATTTTTTGGATCGTTGGGGATATTATTTCTGTGCCCTTGTATTTTTACAAAGGCTTAACCTTGACGAGTCTTCAATATATCATTTTCACCTTTATTGCCATTTATGGCTACCGCGCATGGAAACAGGAATTCAAACTTCGTCTGGCTGCCTAAGGGTGGTATTGTATGGCCCAGAGAGTACTGGGAAAACAACTTTGGCGAAAGCCTTAGCAGCACATTATCAAACCCCATGGGTGGAAGAGTTTGCGCGCCCCTATTTACAAGAAAAGTGGGAGAAGGAACAAAGTGTTTGTACCCTTGAGGACTTACCCATTATTGCTAATGGGCAATTAGCAGCAGAAAATAAGGCCATCGAACAGGCGAACAAATTGATCATTTGTGATACAAATATCTTAGTCACTAAGGTGTGGTCTGAAACCCACTTTGACGGCTATTGTGCCCCAGAGCTCAAAACAATTTTAGCGAACACCCACTATGATTTGTATTTGCTTACTTCCATAGATGTCCCATGGGAAAAAGACGACTTAAGAGATCGTCCTAACGATCGCGAAGCGATGTTTACTTATTTTAAAGCACAATTAGAGGCGTATAATTTTCCCTATCTAGTGCTGGAAGGAAATCCAAAACAGCGCTTAGAAAAAGCCGTTGCTTCAATTGATCAATTACTCGATTAAATTCAATTAAATTATAAGGAGATTCTTTAAAAAGAAGTACTTTTGCGCATGCTCAAAGGGGTGCTCTAAATTAAGAGCTGAGATCAGACCCTATGAACCTGGGCGGGTAATGCTGCCAAGGGAAATAGATTTAAGTATAAATTAATTGTAACCAGAATAGTTACCCCTTTTATTCGTAAAATTTTTTCGAATGAAAACAACTGTTTTTTTCTGTGTTTGTGCCTTAGGCTTATCGTCTTTAAGTGCGCAAGAAGAACAAGCGAAAGATTCGCTTAACGCTTCCCTTATTTCTCTAGAAGAAGTAAGTGTTGCCGGCCTAAGGGCGAATGACAAACAACCGGTCCCTTTTTCTGAAGTGACTAAAGCCGATTTAAAAAGCCGCAACCTGGGTCAAGATTTGCCTATTTTGCTCAACTTTTTACCTTCTGTGGTAACAACTTCAGACGCTGGAGCGGGAATTGGCTACACGGGGATTCGTGTACGTGGTAGTGATGCTACCCGCGTGAATGTAACCATCAATGGGATTCCCTATAACGATGCAGAGTCGCAAGGCACCTTTTGGGTGAATTTACCAGACTTTGCCTCTTCAGTTGAGAGCATTCAACTGCAAAGAGGGGTGGGGACTTCAACCAATGGCTCGAGTGCCTTTGGCGCTAGCCTTAATATTTTAACCGATGCTGCTGCACCTGCAGCTTATGCAGAAATCACTAATGCAATGGGGAGTTTTGGGACCCTGCGCAATACCTTAAAATTCTCTACAGGTTTATTGAACGACCGCGTTGAATTCTCAGGACGTTTAGCTAAAATCGCTTCAGATGGGTACATTGACCGCGCGTCTTCTGATTTAAAATCCTATTTCTTACAAGGCTTATACAAGGACGAAAACACCTTGATCAAGGCCTTGACCTTTGGAGGACATGAGGTGACCT
>JBDNAJ010000031.1:0-5447 GCA_039768455.1 Candidatus Arcticimaribacter sp. | reverse complement strand
TTTAAAAACAGGACGTAAAGTTACTTTCTGGTATGGAGGTCGTTCTAAAAGAGAATTATTCTACTTAGAGCACTTTAGAGCACTAGAAAGAGATTTCCCTAACTTTAATTTCTATGTTGCTTTATCTGAACCATCAGAAGAAGATAACTGGAAAGTAAAAGACGGTCTTGACGGAGAAGGAGACGGATTTAAAGGTTTTGTTCACCAAGTAGTGATCGATAACTATCTATCTGATCACGAATCTCCAGAAGATATCGAAGTATATTTCTGTGGACCACCACTAATGAATCAAGCGGTTGAAAAAATGGCCGATGATTTTGGTGTACCGCCAGAGAATGTTCGTTTCGACGACTTCGGAGGATAATAGTAACAATAAGGTGGCCAATTGGTCACCTTTTTTTTATTTTGCATTATGTTAAACGAACAACAATTACACAACACTGCCATGGAAGTAGTGGGCAAACAATTAGAAGAAGACGGCTTTGAATTTATGACCGTTAATTCTGAATTGAAGAAAGATCCACAATTCGTTTGTCTCAAAGACAAGAAGCTACATTTTGTAATTGTACGTGCGGTTCAATATCCAGATAACCCCAATCAATATGACGGGATTTTGATGGAAAAAGTGCGCGCTCACGCAGAAAAGTTTGAAGCAAGGGCTTATTTTGCAGGAGTGGGTTTAGCCCATGCAGATGATTATGAACTTCCGCTAACACAAGAAGCGCCCTTTGCCATTAACTATCAAGGACTTCAAGAAATTACATTACATGGATAAAAGAATATTTATAGCCCTAGTTTTTCTCTGGGTAGGCTGTGATACTACACCAGAACTAGTCGTTCATCAAGGCTATGCTTTAGGAACCAGTTATGGAGCACAATACCATGAAATCGATGCAGATTACGAAACCGTTCAAGCAGGGATAGACTCTATTTTCTATGTGGTCAATAAATCCTTATCTACCTATTTACCAGATTCTGATATTAGTAAAATTAATCGAGGAGATAGTCTTTTAGTCATCGATCAACATTTTAAAGCAGTATTCGATAAATCCAATTTACTGTGGTATAAAACTCAGGGTTATTTTGATCCCACCGTTGGCGCCTGGGTAAACGCCTATGGTTTTGGACCAGAAAAACCTTTAGCAGAGATTTCTCCTGCACAAAGAGACAGTATTATGGAGGTTACTGGATGGGCAAGAATACAATTAATCGACAACCGGATTATAAAGGATAATCCAGCCATTTATATTGATTTTAATGCGATCGCAAAAGGCTACACCGTCGATCTAATAGCAGATTATTTATCTAGTCTAGGAAGTATTAATCATTTGGTAGAAATAGGAGGCGAACTCGTCGCCAAAGGGATAAATCCTACTTCTGGAGAACAATGGAAAGTTGGAATCGATCATCCTAAACAAACAGAAGAACGTTCTTTGCAAACAGTACTATCTCTTCAAGATCAAGCCTTAGCGACTTCTGGGAATTACCGCAAGTATCGTGTTGATGAAAAAACAGGACAAATATATGTCCATTCGATCAATCCCTTAAACGGGAAACCTGTTCGTTCTAAAGTTTTAAGTGCTTCAGTAAAAGCGCCAGATTGTATGACAGCAGATGCTTATGCGACCAGCTTAATGGTCATGCCTTTTGAAAGAGGAAAAGCAATGATAGAGGCAGATCCTAATCTTTCGGCCTATTGGATTTTGGCAAAAGGTGCTGGGACAGAAGAAATCGCTTCTTCTCGCTGGTAATTATTTTACTGCTATTGGGATGCGCTCTTGCTTAGGTAAGGCATATTGATCCTGTTCTTCAGCAGAGAGTTCTTGAAGAAAGTTAACTCCTTCAACATTAAATCCAACTTGCGTTAGTCTCGTGTAGTAATCTTTTCCATAAACCCTAACGTGATCATACTGCCCAAAGATTCTGGTGCGTTCTGCCGGATCAGTAATACTGTCATCTTCAAACGTTGTTTCGGCATTTTCATTTAAGGGCACTTGAGCAATCAATGTGCCTCCTTTTTTCAATACCCGATAAAGTTCTTCCATCGCCTTTAGGTCGTCTGGGATATGTTCTAATACATGATTGCATAGAATGAGGTCATAGCTGTTGTCTTCAAAAGGTAAGGCGCAAATATCTGCTTTAACATCGGCTAGGGGAGAATGCAGGTCTGTTGTAGTGTAGTTCCAGTGATCAAACTGTTTAAATTTGGTGTAAAACACCTGTTCTGGCGCAATATGCAGGACGTTTAATTTATCTTCAAGAAAAGTAGTCTTACGTTGCAGGTATAACCATAAATAGCGGTGTCTTTCTAGCGATAAGGTTCCGGGGCATAAAGCGTTTGGCCTCAATTTATCATAGCCATAGGGCAGAAAAGTCCTGTATGAACTCCCATCAATGGGATCGATAAAACGATTTCCTTTATAAAATGCTTTTATGAATGGGCGAAAAATTAAACTCAGTTGAATTAGAAATGGTCGCGGTAAAAAGTTGAGCAACCATTTCATGCCGAAAGAGGTTTCGCGCGAAAAGCGGACTCTTCGTCACTTTCAATGCCTAAAGCATCATAAATGTACTGGAAGGTAGAAAGCAATTCTGGTTTGCCATCGACTAAAGCTACATTGTGTTCAAAATGAGCAGAGGGTTGCCCGTCTGCCGTTAAAATTGTCCAGCCATCTTTGAGTTGTTTGATGCGATGTGTCCCGCCGTTTATCATGGGTTCAATCGCTAAGACCATCCCGTCAACAAATTTTTTTCCGCGACCACGTCGTCCATAATTTGGGACCTCTGGTCCCTCATGCATGGTAGTACCCAATCCATGTCCTACTAGTTCACGTACCACACCATAGCCTTCTTTCTCGCAATAGTGTTGAATGGCATAGCCTAAATCTCCAATGCGATTCCCAGCACGAAAAGCGTCAATTCCAGCATAAAGGGATTCTTTGGTAATACGTAATAATTTCTCCGTCGCAGGATCAATTTCGCCTACGGCAAAAGTGTAAGCGTGATCACCATAAAAACCATTTTTGAGCGCCCCGCAGTCAATGGAAATAATATCGCCTTCTTGCAATGGCTCGTCGTTAGGAATCCCGTGTACCACTTGGGTATTAGGGCTCATACAAAGGGTATTAGGAAAATCATAGAGCCCCAGAAAACCTGGTTCTGCCCCCTGATCTCTAATAAAGGCCTCTGCCATAGCGTCTAAGGTCAGGGTGCTTATCCCTGGTTTTATTTCACCCGCTAACATCCCTAAGGTTTTAGATACAATTAATGCGCTTTCGCGCATTAATTCAATTTCTTCTTCTGTTTTTAATATGATAGCACTCATTGGACATAAACGTTTTTATAATCCTTGCCACTTAAAATGTCAAGCATATCTTGTTCTAATGTATTGATTGGGAATTCGACAATGCGATTGACTTCCTTTTCTCCGTCAAAGAAGATTAAAGCTGGAATATAAGTAAGGTCGTATTTTTTTTCGAGTCCCTCAACTGTTTTTTTATCTTCATCAACAGCGATAATTTCCATCTCAGCAGTATTGTAGCCTGCTGCATTGAGAATTTTCATCATCCCTGGGACTTCACGTTGACTATCTTCACACCAGGTTCCCATTAAGAGAACAACTCTTTTGTCTTTTAAGAAGGGTTTAATTTGTGCTAAACGTTCGTCATTGACCTTGTAAAAGTCGTATTCTTTATCGAACCAGGCTGCACTGTATTGGGTCATCTGGGCAGAAGAAATTTGACCTACTAAAATTTCATTCCCATCAAAGTCTTTCCCTAAGAGAGCATCGGGAATAATTACTTTTTCTTGGGTTTGTGGTTCGTCACTTTTCTTTTTGGTCTGTTGATTACAACTTACCACCATCGATAAAGCAAGAAATAAAATGAGTTGTCGCATCTCGCTAAAGTAATGAATTTTGCGTCATAGCAGCCGGCTGATTCACCTCCATCAAATCTAAAATTGTAGGAGCAATATCTCCTAAGACCCCAGACTTAATGCTGCGTTTTTCATTCTCTACTAAAATCACCGGAACTGGATTTGTCGTGTGCGCGGTGTGCGGGCTACCATCTTCATTGACCATGGTTTCACAGTTTCCGTGATCTGCAATAACTAAAATAGAATAGTCTTTTGCTAAGGCAGCTTCAATGATTGCTTGGGCACATTCGTCTACTGTTTCACAGGCTTTTACAGCGGCTTGAAGATCTCCTGTATGTCCTACCATGTCTGGGTTTGCAAAGTTTAAACAAATAAAATCTGCAGTTTCCTTTTGTATTTCTGGAATGATCGCGTCTCGAATTTCATAGGCGCTCATCTCTGGTTGAAGGTCATAGGTGGCCACCTTTGGCGAAGGGCATAAAATGCGTTCTTCGCCTTCAAATGGGGCTTCTTGTCCCCCGTTAAAAAAGAAAGTTACGTGAGGATATTTTTCTGTTTCGGCGATGCGAATCTGAATCTTGCCCGCTTTTGACAAGGTTTCCCCTAGCGTGTCTTTAATATTGTCTTTGTCAAAGATTACCTTGATGTTGTTAAAGTTTTTGTCATAGTTCGTCAAGGTGACATAGTATAAATCTAGCGGCTCTGTCCCTTGATCTTCAAATGTTTTTTGCGATAGCATTTGTGTCAATTCTCGCCCGCGATCTGTTCTAAAGTTGAAGAATAAAATCACATCTCCAGCTTTGATTCTACCTTCTTGATTGGTGGCTACTAAAGGTTCGATAAATTCATCTGTGGTACTTGCTTGATAAGATGCCTTTAGCGAAGCTGCGAAATCATTTGTCTCAGTTCCAGTACCATGTACCAAAAGATCATAAGCTCTTTTAACGCGATCCCATCGTTGGTCTCTGTCCATGGCAAAATAGCGCCCAATGACTGAAGCGATTTTCCCTGTGGTTTGTTGCATGTGTTGCTCTAAAGTCTCGATAAAACCCGCCCCAGATTGTTGATCGACATCGCGACCATCTGAAAAAGCATGGAGGTAAACGTCCTTGATCTCTTCTGCTTTAAAAACATCTAAAAAGCCTTTGATATGATTGATGTGAGCGTGAACTCCCCCATCTGACATAAGGCCTAGCATATGAATGGGTTTGTTGTTTGCCTTTGCATAAGCAATGGCCTCTTTTAAAACAACTTCTTCTTTAAGGGTGTCTTCTTGTAAGGCTAAATTGATTTTTGCTAAATCTTGATATACAATGCGACCCGCGCCTAGATTCATATGTCCCACTTCGCTGTTCCCCATTTGGCCTTCTGGAAGGCCTACATGCATCCCGTCGGTATAAAGATCATTGTGAGAGAAGTTTTCGTATAAACTATCAATAAAAGGAGTCTTTGCTTGATCTACTGCTGACACCGCTGGATTAGGGGCTTTTCCCCATCCGTCGAGAATCATTAACATTGTTTTTTTAGCCATTCAATTTGTTTTGTGCAAAGATAGTAAATGGCAGAAGATT
>JBDNAJ010000139.1:0-7931 GCA_039768455.1 Candidatus Arcticimaribacter sp. | reverse complement strand
GTTGGCTAATTGATCAATTAGGCTTTAAGGGAAAAAGAATTGGCGACGCTAGCAGAACGCTATGGTTCTTCAGCAAGTAATTACCACGGTTATCCATTTAGAACAAAAATCCATGGAACAAGATTAGAAGGTTTTTCAGATCATTTCCCGGTTTATACAGTTGTTGGTCTAAGTTTATCCTTAGAATAAAAATTAAGGGAGATAGATCATAATTCCTAATTACTAATTGAGCATTCATAATTGAAAATTAATATCTTGTTGGGATAAATCAATAGACGATGTCACAACCCAAACGGCTCTTTTTACTAGACGCATTTGCTTTAATTTTTCGCGGCTATTACGCCTTTATTAAAAACCCTCGCATCAACTCACAGGGGGTGGATACCTCAGCTATTTTTGGGTTTATGAACTCCCTATTAGACGTGATCAAGCGAGAGCGTCCAGATCATTTAGCGGTCTGTTTTGACAAAGGAGGATCTGTTTCACGAACCGAAATGTTTGAAGCCTATAAGGCCAACCGAGATGAAACGCCAGAAGCAATTAGCATTGCCGTTCCTTATATCCAAGCGATTCTAAAAAGCATGCATATTCCCGTGGTAGAAATGGCGGGTTATGAAGCCGATGACATCATTGGGACCCTTGCAAAACAAGCCGAAAAAGAGGGCTTTAAAACCTTTATGGTTACCCCAGATAAAGATTTTGCGCAGCTGGTGTCTGAAAATATATTTATGTACCGCCCCGCTCGTATGGGCAATGGTATCGAAATCTGGGGGATTCCAGAGGTACAAGCGAAGTTTGAAATCGAACGCCCAGAGCAGGTCATCGATTATTTAGGGATGATGGGCGATGCCGTCGATAACATTCCTGGATTACCTGGCGTAGGCGATAAAACCGCCAAAAAGTTCCTCAAAGAATACGGGAGCATGGAAGGTCTTTTAGCGAACACCGACCAGTTAAAGGGCAAAATGAAAGAAAAGGTAGAAGCGAATAAAGAACTGGGGATGCTCTCAAAAGAATTGGCCAAGATTCTATTAGATGTCCCCGTGACTTTTGAGGCAGAAGCCTATGAATTATCTGAACCTAACTTCCCCGCTGTAGGAGAGATTTTTGACGAATTGGAGTTTCGTAGAATGAAGGAGAATATCCAGAAAATCTTTGGGCAAGAAGTGAGTGCACAGACGCAAGATACTTCGGCAACGCCTACTAAAAAAGTTGCACCAGCTAATAGTGGACAAATGGATTTGTTTTCAGCTGGTGGAGGAACAGAAGCCACTGCAACAAGTTCCTCTAAAAAAGATTTGAGCAATACACCTCACCACTATCAATTTATCAATACTGCCTTAGGAATTGATTTATTGGTCAAGAAATTAAGCCAACAAACCTCGGTCTGTTTTGATACAGAAACCACTAGTCTCAATGCCTTGCAGGCAGAATTAGTGGGCATCGCTTTTAGTTGGGAAGTAGGCACGGGCTATTATGTTCACGTCCCAGCCGAGGCTGCTCAAGCCGCCCAAGTGATCGACCAACTGCGTCCCTTTTTTGAAAATCCCAGCATTGAAAAAATAGGGCATAATCTCAAATACGACTTAAAGGTTTTATCGAACTATAAACTCAAGGTAGCGGGACCCTTATACGACACCTTGATCGCGCATTATTTGATCAATCCAGATCGTCGTCACAGCATGGATATACTGGCAAGTACTTATTTGCAATACGAGCCGCAATCCATCACAGAGCTGATTGGAAAAAAAGGGAAAAACCAAGGCTCTATGCGTGAGGTCCCTTTAGAAAAACAGACAGAATACGCGGTAGAAGATGCCGATATCACCCTGCAACTAAAGCAATTTTTTGATCAAGAACTCGCCGCGGCAGAAAACGGGAAACTCTTTAATGAGGTTGAACTCCCTTTAGTGGAAGTCTTAACCGCCATGGAGCAAGAAGGCATTAACTTAAACACCGCCTTCCTCAAAGAATTTGAAAGCGAGCTGGCGAGCGATATCACCCGTTTAGAGAAAAGCATCTTTGAACAAGCGGGCGAGGAATTTAATTTGGCTTCGCCAAAACAACTTGGGCCCATCTTATTTGAAAAACTTAAACTGGTGGACAAGCCTAAAAAGACCAAGACAGGGCAGTATTCCACCGCCGAAGATGTGTTGAGTTACCTGGCGAAAGACCATCCAATTGTAGCCGACATACTCGAATATCGCTCTGTCAACAAACTACAGAGTACCTATGTCAAGGCGCTTCCAGAAGAAATTAACCCTAAGACCGGACGAATTCACACGGTTTACAACCAGGCCGTCGCCACCACAGGACGCCTGAGTTCAAACCAACCAAACTTGCAAAACATTCCCATTCGAACAGCGCGGGGACAGCAGGTACGCAAAGCCTTTATCCCTCGAGATAAGGATCATGTCCTTTTAGCGGCAGATTACTCTCAGATCGAATTGCGTATTATCGCCGCCTTAAGTAAGGATCCTGCCATGTTAGAAGCCTTTCAAAATGGGGAAGATATTCACGCTACCACAGCGGCAAAAGTTTTTGGCGTAGCCTTAGAAGAAGTGACCAGAGAGCAGCGTTCTAATGCAAAGACAGTCAACTTTGGGATTGTCTACGGGGTATCTGCCTTTGGTTTAAGCCAACAGACCAATTTAAACAGAACAGAGGCCAAAGAACTCATCGAAGCTTACTATGCGACCTATCCTCAACTCAAAGCCTATATGAGCGATCAAGTCGATCTAGCCCGTGAAAATGGCTATGTCACCACAGTCCTGGGTCGACGTCGCTATTTAAAAGACATCAATTCTCAAAATGCTGTTGTTCGCGGTGCTGCAGAACGCAATGCAGTCAATGCTCCCATTCAAGGAAGTGCCGCAGACATCATTAAAATCGCCATGATCAACATTCATCGTCGCATGGAAAAAGAAAACTGGCAAAGCAAAATGTTATTGCAAGTGCATGATGAATTGGTCTTTGATGTGCCAAAATCAGAAATCGAAACTTTAAGTGCGATGGTCAAAGAAGAAATGGAAAATGCTTTTTCTCTCGAGGTTCCTTTATTGGTTGAAGTTGGAATAGGCGAAAATTGGTTGGAAGCCCATTAAAAAATACGGATATTACTTTAAATCCTACGTTTATTACAAAATCTTACCGCTTTTACAACTTAGATTACCACTTTTGAGATTAAATACAGAAATTTAAGTTTAAGCTCAAAGATGTATTTTCTTCAATTTAAACATAAATATGGAATAAGTTTTTTGCCTGAAGCCTTCAATAATGTGACTTTAGGAGATTTAATGTTTGTGAACTCTCAAGACAATCGCCCTATGTCTATCATTACAAATCTTCCTGCTCATATTTATAATCTTTTTAGGTATCAAGCAGTTATTTCAAGAAAAAAATGGCAAAAGGGAATTAGCGGTTTTAAAAATGAAACTTTAATAGAGACGCCTTTGTTAAGTCAACGCCTTATTGCTAGTCCCTCTCTTATCAAGGCGATTAAAAATGATTTTTTAGACCTGGTGTTACTCCACTTTAATGAAGATACCTCTGCGATAGAAGTTGCCTTTTCGCATTTACAACAACAGGATATGCCGCTTAAATCAAGGAAGCGTATTCGCAAATTAATTTTGCGTTCCCCAAAAGAGGATGGAGAAAACTACAAGAAGAGAATATTGACGGTTAATATGGCTACTCGCTTGTATTACGGGGATTTATGCTTTATTACAGATAAAAAAAACGCCTTAGAAATTGATCGCTTATTATTGCACTATCCCATTAAATCCTTAAACCAATACATTGAAGAAGGCAAGCACGTTTATGAGTTTTCCTTTAAAGAAAACCCTTTTTGTATGATCCTTGAACCCTTGACAGATTTTGGCGCAGGTTAAGCGTAAGAAATATCCTACCTTTAGGGCATGCAAAATGCCTTGCTTCCTTTGATCGAATCTCCACATGAATTGCGGAAACTATCGCCCAATGAATTACCTCAATTGGCAGAAGAGTTGCGTAGCGAAATCATTCAAGTAGTGGCTGCACAAGAAGGGCATTTAGGCGCGAGTTTAGGGGTAGTTGAGTTAACCATTGCGCTGCATTATGTATTTAATACTCCAGAAGATTTACTGGTTTGGGATGTTGGACACCAGGCCTATGGTCATAAAATGTTAACTGGTCGTCTAAAAGCATTTGATCGCCTAAGACAATGGGAAGGTTTAAGTGGTTTTCCTAAACGGGAAGAAAGTCCTTATGACCCTTTTGGAACAGGACATTCTTCTACGGCACTCTCGGCAGTTTTAGGGATGGCTATTGCGAATCAAACTACAGGCCAAGCGAAACAACATATTGCAGTGATCGGTGATGCTTCTATTGCAAGCGGGATGGCTTTTGAAGCCCTTAACCACTTAGGGACAACACAGGCCAATGTGCTTATTGTTTTAAATGACAACGCCATGGGAATTGATCCCAGTGTAGGTGCACTAAAGCAGTTTTTTGAAAATGTTGATCAGGCCAAAGGGCCAAAAGAAAACATTTTTACCCATTTAAACATTCAGTATAGCGGGCCAGTAGATGGGCATGACTTAAATGCTTTAATCGATACGTTAAATGATCTTAAAGAAATTCACGGCCCCAGAATTCTACATATAAGAACCCTTAAAGGAAAAGGACTCGCTTCTGCAGAAGCAGACCAAGTACTTTTTCATGCTCCAGGAAAATTTGATCCTTTAACTGGGAAACTCAATAAGAAAGCTCAGCTAGGAAAAACAAAATTTCAAACCGTTGTAGGTAAAACATTGGCAACGCTGTTTAAAGACAACCCCCGTTTGATGGCGATTACGCCAGCCATGCCTACAGGAAGTGGTTTAACGCCTTTAATGCAACTTTTCCCAGACCGCTGTTTAGATGTAGGGATTGCAGAACAACACGCTGTTACCCTTGCCGCTGGAATGGCCACCCAAGGAATTTTACCCATCTGTATCATCTATTCTACTTTTTTACAAAGGGCCTATGATCAAATTATACACGATGTAGTCTTGCAAAATCTACCTGTACTTTTTTGTATCGATCGAGCGGGATTAGTTGGTCACGATGGTCCCACCCACCACGGAGTATTTGATTTAGCTTTTTTAAGAACGTTACCTCATCTCACCCTCCTTGCTCCTAGCGATGAAATACAATTACGCAATACGCTTTTCACTCTTACCCAACAAACTTTAGAAGGACCTGTTGCACTGCGTTACCCTAGAGGATATGGTGCTTTAGACAACTGGGAATTAGCTTTTGAAACAATTGATGTTCTAAAAGGTAGTTGCCTTAAAAAAGGAAAAAGTATCGCAGTAATTTCCTCAGGTACGATCAAGACAGAAGTTGAAGATGCAATCGCACAAATGGAAGATCCATCTCTTGTAGCTCACTATGACTTAGGGCCAATCAAGCCCTTAGATCAAAGCATGTTAGAAGATATTTTTAGCAATTTTAATACAGTACTTAGCGTTGAAGACAGTACTTTAGCTGGAGGAGCTGGGAGTGCAATTTTAGAATGGGCTAGTGACAACCATTATAGCACAAAAGTGAAAAGAATTGGCTTAACCGATACTTTTGTACCCCATGGTGCTCCAGCTGTTTTAAATGATAAATTTGGTCTAAATGCAAAGCATATTGCAGCAAGCCTAAGCCAGCTATTAAAAGAATAAATATGCAATTAGACGATCAATATTTTATGCGCAAGGCGCTTGAAGAAGCCGAAAGAGCCTATGCGATAGACGAGGTACCTGTAGGAGCAGTGATTGTCATCGATCAAAAAATTATTGCAAGAGCGCATAATTTAACAGAAAGATTAAACGATGTTACTGCCCATGCAGAAATGCAAGCCATTACCTCTGCCGCGAACTTTTTAGGCGGTAAATACCTGAAAGGTTGCACCATGTATGTTACACTAGAACCCTGTGTGATGTGTATGGGAGGCTTGTATTGGAGTCAGCTAGACCGTATTGTTTATGCTGCTAGTGACCCTAAAAGAGGAGCCCTTTCACAAGCAGTACATCCCCATCCTAAAACCACTTGTTTAGCGGGAGTGATGGAAGCTGAAGCAGCAGATTTACTTCAGCGGTTTTTTCAAAAAAAACGCTAAAAAAAAGCACGCCGAAGCGTGCTTAGTACTCAAAATAAAATGTAAATATTTATAGGCGAGAAACTTGTGCTGCCACTTTTCCTTTTTTGCCGTCTTCTTCTTCGTATTCTACTTTGTCACCCTCGTTGAGTTCTTCCCCGTTGAGAGATGTTGCGTGGACGAAGATATCTTCGCCTGTTTCGTCATTGGTGATAAATCCATATCCCTTTGACCCAATAAAAAATTTAACTGTACCTGTCATGTTATGTATTATAATATGAGCAAAAATACGCCAAACTTTCTAATTCTACTGTTATGGTATTGTAAATAAATACTAAAAATTATTGATTTTCAGGGTTTTTCCCTTTTTTATCACGCATTTTCGCAAAGTTCTGGTCTGTAAGTGTGTAGTCTTCTAATTTTTTCCCTTTCCAGCGATGTACTAAAAAAATAGGTAAATAGATGAAAGTGAGCCATAAAACCGAAAAACCAATCCATTTTTCTCCTGCTGTATAGTCCACAACGTTCTTGTGGTAAAAGCCATAAAACAGACTCGCGACCCCTCCCCAAAATAAACTGTTGAGTAAGTAGCGCATCATTAATCTTTTTTAGGAACTACGTTTAAATAGAGTTCTTCTAATTGAGTTGCATCAATCGGAGAAGGCGCATCGATCATTAAATCACGACCACTGTTGTTTTTAGGAAAAGCAATAAAATCACGAATGGTTTCTTGTCCCCCTAAGAGCGCGACTAATCGATCTAATCCTAATGCAATTCCGCCGTGAGGAGGTGCGCCATATTGGAAGGCTTCCATCAAGAAGCCAAATTGAGCTTGTGCTTCTTCTTCGCTAAAGCCTAATAGTGCAAACATACGCTCTTGGGTCGCTGCATCGTGAATTCGAATAGAACCCCCACCGATTTCGTTTCCGTTGAGGACTAAATCATAGGCGTTCGCATTGACTGCCCCTGGATCTGACTCAAGCAAGTCGATTTGTTCGGGTTTTGGTGCGGTAAAAGGGTGGTGCATGGCGTGGTAACGCTGGCTGTCTTCATCCCACTCTAATAATGGGAAATCAACCACCCAGAGCGGAGCAAATTCATTCGGCTTTCGCAAGCCTAGTTGTTCCGCTAGTTCCATACGCAGGGCAGATAATTGCGTTCTGGTCTTGTGGGTGTCTCCAGCCATTACCAAGATTAAATCTCCTGCAGTGGCGCCACTTGCTTTGGCCCATTGGGCTAAATCTTCTTGCCCATAAAACTTATCGACAGAGGATTTATAGCTACCATCTTCATTGCATTTTACCCAGACTAAACCATTCGCGCCAATTTGTGGACGTTTGACCCAATCGATTAATTTATCAATTTGCTTTCGGGTATAACTTGCTGCACCAGGCACGGCAATCCCTACTATCAATTCTTGTTGATCAAAGACGTTAAAACCTTTGTTTTTAGCCAAGTCATTCAGCTCTGCAAACTCCATCCCAAAACGAATATCGGGTTTATCGTTCCCATATTTGGCCATGGCTTCGGCATAGGTCATGCGGGGGAAAGTCCCCGTTTCTACTCCCTTAATTTCTTTGAGTAAATGTTGTAATAAACCTTCAAATTGTTGCAAGATATCTTCTTGTTCAACAAAGGTCATCTCACAATCGATCTGGGTAAATTCTGGTTGACGGTCGGCACGTAAATCTTCATCTCTAAAGCATTTTACGATTTGGAAATATTTGTCCATTCCGCCTACCATCAATAACTGCTTAAAAGTCTGCGGGGATTGTGGAAGGGCATAGAATTGTCCTTCATTCATACGAGAAGGCACAACAAAATC
>JBDNAJ010000030.1:0-7914 GCA_039768455.1 Candidatus Arcticimaribacter sp. | reverse complement strand
TTTTCTTTCGTCTTTTAAATAGTACTTAACTAAATCAAAACATGCTAGTTTTAAATCTTGTGGAGTTGCAGCATAACCTGATTTATAAACTACCTTTACTGCTCTTCTTCCTTGTGGAAACATTTTATCTCCACTTGCAGTAGTTCTAAATATAGTATCTGCATTATAATCTACTACGTAGTCATACTTTCCACTTGAATCTGAATTTTCAAATATTAGAGTCGTATATGAGTCTGATTGATTCTGTCTTTCTTCAACTGAAGTCACGCTCACGATTGGACTCTCATCGAGTATTATTGCATTAGTGTATCTATCCTTAATATCGTAATATTCGGTTTTATCACTAGAATAATAATCTACAAAACTTGTGCCGCAATATGTTTTTACTGCTTGGCTGATGGCTGGAATAATTACATTAATCTTCGCATTCTCACTTTCTCCAGTAAGTCCAGCGAAGTTTTTATATTCTCTTAATGTTATTAAATCTGCCATAATTAAAAAGTGGGAGTGTTAGGTACACTCCCTGAAACCATTTCCTGTTAAGGGTTATCCTTATGCGCCTTTATACGCGTAAGCCCACTTCGATGTTGCACCGTCAATTAAGTCAGTGAAACCTAGTCTCTGTGAAGCTACAAGTACTCTTCTTTGGTTAGCTACTTCGTAGTCAGACTCAACGGTTACACCTCTAAGTCTTGGCATTACGTAGTTTCTAGTATAAACAGCGACTGCGCCGTATTTACCAGCTGCTTTAGCAGCGAATTCGTCACATAATAGTACTCTTGAACCGAATACTTGACCAATTTCACCACTTAGCTTAGTAGCCATGTCACCAACTAAGTTAGCATCTTGGAATTCAGCATCTTCTAGTAAGTTAAAGTATACATCCTGTGATACAATATAAACTACATCATTAGGATTAACACCATATTTACCCATATTTTTTCTCATGCCTAATAGGTCAGCTGCTGTGACTGCATCACTTGCTGCGAAACCTGAAGCACCTGCTGAAGTTTCATGATTGTCTGAATCAGCTGCTGCTAATAGACCTTCAAATGCGCCTGAAGCGTAAACACCATTGTCGTGGTTACCTGCTAGGATTGCATTCTCGATACCTCTTGCGTGTGATCTAACCATTGACTCTCTAATTAAAGGAAGAATTGGTAAGATTGCATCTTCTTCAGTCTCATTACCTAAGTAAGATGTTGAGATTAATTTAGATGTTGAGATAGTTCTTTCAGTTAAGTCTACTCCATTATAAGGAGCTCCTAAAGCGTCGCCTCTAGCATCTAAGTTACCTTTTGGTGAAGAACCTGAAGCAGCTTGGTTTCCAGTAAACTCAGCATAACCTGCATCTGGTAAGATTGGGATAATCATGTTTGCGGAAGTCATTGGGATTTCTCTAAATAGAGGAGCCAATACTAACTCATTTTGAATATCTCTTTCTATATTTGTTGAAACGATTTGCTCGAAATCAGCTGATGAAACTTCAACACCTGAATGTTGATTAACTTTTTCCATCAAAGATTTAGAAATATCAGTATTCCAGCCTTTTCCACTAGCTAAGCCAGCGAATTTAGCATCGATAATGTCGTTTTCAAATTCTTTTTTCCAGTCTCCAGAAGTACCTCTATCTGAGAAATGTCTTTTAGACTCTCTGATATTCATAATTTCTTCTGATTTTTCTGCTAGTTGTGATTCTAAAGACTTAACTACTTGCTCTAAGTTAGAGTAGTCTGCTTTGACTCTAGATTCAACATCATTCATAAGTTTTTCAGCGCCTGATAGCCCTGCTTCAACTATGGTTTTAGTTTTTTCCTGATCTGCTACTTCAGCAGCTTTTTGAACTTCAGCTTCGTCAGTTGCTTTTTGAGCAGCTTCTTCTGCAGCCTTCTGTTCAGCAGCTTTTTGTTCAGCTTGTTTCATTGCAATTTCAGCAGCTGTATCTGCAGCTACCTTTCTTGCAAACTCTTCAAGATTGAACTCTGAGTTGCTTTCAGGAGATTTATTTTCTTTTGACATATTTGTCTCCATGTTTTGGGATTCCTCCCGTCCTGGCTGCTCAACATTAACAGCGTCTGCTGATTCTGCTGGGTTAGCCTTATAAAAAGTTTGCTTATACTTGTTGTATTCTTCCATACTATCAAATGATTTGCTTAATCCAAAAGTTGCCCCTTGGTTGCAAGGCACTGATACTACTGAAACTTCAAAAAGCTCCGCGTCCTTTATCTTATATCCGTCAGTTTCTGTCATATAATCCGCATCCTTGACTTTGAAACCAACAGAAAAAGCTCCAAGGACACCGTCTTTAATTAATTGAGTTACATCTCCAGCAGCTTTAGATATCTTTGCAGATATTTCTAAGCCGTTGTCTGTAACTTTTAAATCTTTTGCACGACCAATAGGTTTGTCGTAGTTGTGATTAAATAAAATGATTGGATTGTTTTTAAAATTTTCTAATCCACCTTTTGTCCATGCACCACTTTCGATAATATCTCCAGCTCTGTCTAGTCCGCTTGTACTTGCTGAGCCTTTGATTTCTACTCCGCCATCTTCTGATTCACCTAATGATTTAAAAGTGCTAGTCCAATGATAAATTTTATTTGACATCTTTCTTCTCCACTTTTTTAGCTGGTGCCTTTTTAACTGGCGCTTTCTTTACTTCTTTTTTAGGTGCTGGTGTTGGAGCTACCGCTACTGGGTATCTGTACTCTACAACACTTAGAACTCTATTCCAAGAGCCAAATGCTCTTCTAAGCATAAAGTCTTTAACTGGAACATCATTTCCATGTGATTTGTATGTAGCTAAATCCATAGTCCCGCCATTTTTTGCGAAAAACTCGGAGGTTGCTTTTGCCATCATATCTTTTGTCATAATTATTCTTCCTCGCTTGGGGCAGCCTCTGCAGGTCTACCTCCTTGTTCTGGATTTACCGCAGAACCCGCTATATTAGCAGGTACTCTTGGCTCATCAAATCCGTCTACAGGGTCTTTGCCTAACGCTTCTCTAGCTTCGTTGGCACTTAATATACCTGTATTTACTAAAGTTGCATAGTAGGCTGCTTGGTCTCTTAGTTCTGGTTGTAAAGCAGGAATTCCTGTTACATCTTCAGCTAGTTTGAAACCAAAAAATCTTTCTAGTGCATATCCTAATTTTTTAACTATGGGTAAGACAGTTTCTAAATAGTATAGTCTATGGTTAGGTCTTATGTTTGCGTTGTTGCCTCCATCCAATAAAATTGGTGGTATTCCCATAGCTTCTAAGATAATTCTTTCGTTTGATTTTATAGACTCTGCAAAATCTAATTCTTTAAAGTTTATCTTTGTTAGAGGGTCTACTTCTAAACCTCCGTCTAATATTAAAGGTCTTCTGCCTCCTGTATTAGGGTTATACCTCATACTCCATGCTTGCATCATTCTTTCTTTTACTTTTTCAGAAAGAGTATTTGGTGATTTTAAGACTAATCCTGGAACTGCTCCATTTTTAAAGAAGTTGTCTTGAAAATTTCTCATGCTACTAAGTAGTTGCATAGTTCTATAAGCTGGTTTTAGCCTTGGAACTCCCCTGTATATTGAATTGAAACTATTTTCTTTTATGTGTATAATTTCATCAGGGCTGTAATCTATTGAGTTATCGTATGAATATCTTTCTACGTAAGTTTTGTCATCAGTATAAATTGTTACCTTATCAGCTGGTAAGTGATAGAGATGTGCTCCATCAAAGTAAATAAAGATGTTTCCATCTATTAATAAGTCAATTATAAGATTTCTTTTAAAAGAACTTATATCCTGAAAAGGATTAGGTTCAATATTTAGTAGTAAATTTACTTTTGATTTACGAATATTTTTAAGAACATTAGTAGTACCGACTAACTTCTCTCCTACTGCAAAAGGTATTTCAGAGACATCATCAACAATCATATTTACTGCTCGGTTAACGATTTCTAACTGTTCATAGGCATTTTTATAATTAGTAACTATTTCCCTAGAATCAACAGTCATACCCTCATTTCTGGATATTACATATTGTGCGGGATTAAGTTTCTCCTCGTCTACTTGAGGAGTTCTGCCTAATAATCTATCATACCATGCCATATTTGTCTCTCTGTTTCTCGACCCATCTTTTTTGTTTCTCTGCGTGTATCAACTTGGGTCGTTTTCCATAAATTGAATGTAATTTCATATGGTGACTATGGCAGAGTGTTACTGTGTCTTCGTAAAGTTCTTTGTAGTGTTCATCAATAAAGGCTTGTCGAATCTCTAGTATTTCTTGCTCGTTGTTAATTATTAATTTTTTCTTTTTTATCCAAGTTTCTAGTAGTTCTGTAAGCCCGTGATAGTGATGAAAATCTAACTGTTCGGTACTTCCACAGATATAACAATCGCTTGATTTTTTATATTGTGATTTCGCTTTATCTCGTACGTATTTAACTAAATCTCTTTTGAAATTCATATTTCTACTCTTAATTAGAATTATACCAAAAACATACAGCAAATGTCAAGAACTGTTTTTTACAGGTCTTACTAAAACGTTGTGGCTGTAGTTTCAAATGTATATAACGCATATCGCATAGCATCAGCCATATGGGATGCCATGTTATGCTTGGGTTTTTCTTTTAATAAATTAGGGTTAGGGTCCCATTGATACTGGTCCAATGAGATAAGTGCTTCTTTGCAAGTTTGATTAACTATTATTTGATCGTTATCGACTACAGTAGCTACATGAGCTATGCCATCCAATACTGATTTCTTGGCATTTATAGTACTGATATCATAATTTTGTGCAAAGTCGTATCTTGTTTGTTGAGCTGCAGAGTCAATATAAATATAATCAATATCCCATTTATGAATTAATTTTTGAATCTGAACTGCGTGTTGTTCTGTTGTTTTTTCTGCATCCATGTACTCATCTATTAGATAGTATTTTCCTGAGTCCCAGTCATATGCAATTACACAAAAAGCAGTAGGGTCTTTATATCCTACATCTAGTCCAGCGAATACATCCATATTGCTAACGTCTATTTGTGATAAGTCTGCTATGCATTCTTCGTGATTAAATGTCCATACCTGGCCTTCATAGACATTAAAGTCTGCCATGTACTCTTGAGCAAATTCATTCTCAGACATTGTTTTTCTTGCTTCTATGATATCTGATTCTGATATACGAGGATTTTCATGGTAAGTTGCTTTTACACTACACCACTCTGGAAACTCTTCACTGAATCCTCTGTAGTAAAATTCTGCAAAGTAATTATTTCTACCCCTTGGAGTAGATATAAAGATTGCTTTAGAGTTTTCTTTGTCTAGTGTGGGCCTGAGCGCAACATTGAAAGCATCCCTCCCGTCTGTGAGAGCGGCCTCGTCGAATATGATGAGATCATAAGACCTACCCACAACCGAATCAACTTGATTAATGGAGCCCATACGAATCGTAGAATTGTTCGAAAGTTCAATAACTTTATCTTTTGCATTGTCTCTTAATACCTCTAAATCAAAATGTTTAATAAGATTTCTTTGCAAATCAAATGAGATTTGCGATAGTGAATAGTTAGGGGACATTAATAGTACATGACTGTTTGGTACTAAACAAACCAGTTGTCCTATTATATTTGAAATATAAGTTTTACCTTGTCTACGAGATATAGCCGCACAAACAAATCTGTATTTGGGATTATTAATTGCATTTATAATTGCTTTTTGGGATGAATTAGGTTCTATGCCTAATAGTTCTAGATACTCTATTATAGGTAATTTAATGAAACGACTATCTGGACTTAAGTCCATAAGATAGTCGCCTAGTATGTCTGTGCGGCTAATTTCTATCAATGTATTGTCTCGTCAGGGAATATGTTATCTTCTGAATCTATTAATAAATTCAGGTCTTGGAGCTTAGTATAAAGGTAGCAGTAAGTAGCCGATACTGTTTTTATCTTCTGCTCTGCTGGTGATAAGTCTCTAAATTTTTCTACTTTGATTAAATCTTGTAGCATTTTTCCTGCATGTACTACGCCTTCTTCAAGCCATAGTTTGGTTCCGTTTGCAGTTGACATTATTTTCTCCTTCGTTTTAGTCCTAAAGTTCGTTTTTGTGATTTTGGTGGACGCTTCTTAGAGCCTCCTTTTCCTGCCCAAAATACCTTGTTTGCCCAGTATGCTGCAGAAGATTTTCCCTTTCTTATGTTT
This sequence comes from Candidatus Arcticimaribacter sp., assembly GCA_039768455.1. Classification (GTDB taxonomy): domain Bacteria; phylum Bacteroidota; class Bacteroidia; order Flavobacteriales; family Flavobacteriaceae; genus Arcticimaribacter. Next base: position 1,735 of record JBDNAJ010000030.1, on the reverse strand, counting down.
CTAGCGTGTCTTGCTTTGAAACTTCTTCTTGCTTCTGGACTGTAGTTATGGCCCATTCCTTGAGCCCCAAATCTTATAATCTTTATTTTTCCACCAACTCTTACGCCTACTACAGCTTTCTTAGTTTTGTGGTTTGGGGTTCTTTTAGGCTTGTTAAGTCCGCTAAGACCTGCTCTTTTTAGCCTTGCTTTTTCCGCTGCTGTTAGTGCCATGTTTCATCCCTATAAGTAAAGATTTCTTTACTACTTTGTCGAGTCTACCCGACTTCATAAGTTTATTGATTTGTTTTAAAATACTATCTTCTTCTCCTTCTCGATAATAAGTTAGAAGGGGTTCTCTTTCCAAAGCTCTTTCTTGCAGGATTGGTTGTTTTACCAAATCTTGGTCCTACTGCTTTAGGTGATGCACCATAGAATCCACCTGGGGTGGTCATTGGTGACTTAGTGTTAACATATGTTCCTGCTGCTGCATTCATATCACGAGTTACTCCTCTTTTCAATGTATGCTTTCTTAGCTTGGAGGTTCCATGGACACTTGGTCCGCTTAAAAATCCGCCTTGTCTTGCCATTTTTAATTCCTGTCTACTCTATCGAGTACTTTGGCTTAGTAGCCTGTTAATGAGAACCTCATTATGTGCGGTTCTCGGTAAATTTAATAATTTTTTTAAGTTGCAGCCGTACTCTAATTCTAAGTGAACTGCTACTTTTAGTCTTTGTGATAAATCTAATACTTTTTCAATTTCTTGAGTTAGATTATTCATATTTTTACTTCTTCTTTCGACGTCTCCGTTTAGTAAAAGTACGTACGTTAGTGGGTCTTCCACCAACGCCTTGAGGTACTGCCCTCTTACGGCGAACTGCCGACCTTTTCTGAGCTTTGCTCATTGTTCTTGCACGAGCTAAAGGAACACACTTTGGATATCCTTTTCGTGAAGTTTTTGCTTTTCCTCTTCCACAAGGTTGATATTTGCCTTTTTTCTTAGGTCTTGATATATCTACCCATTTTTCTTTAAACCACTTAGTTAATCCGCCTTTAGGTTTAGCCATCTGAATGATCCATATCCCCATCTGCAATATAATTTGCGGCTGAGACTACTTCATATTCTGAAATTGCTATTTTATTTGTAAACCAAGTAGGTAAATTTGCTTCTGGGTCTGTAAGATTATTCATAATCATCTCACAGTGTGAAATAATTGTTTTACAAGATTTCATTACGGATGCAGCATCTGTGTGCCCATCTTTTTGTATTAGTGCGAATTTTCCATTTTTTAAAAGTTTAGCTTCCATTTTTTACTTTCTGTTCAGCTGCAATCAATTTGTCTTTGATGTCTACTGACCCGTCCCAGTTTTTGTCTTTTCCTGTGACTATGTTTAGTATTTGTGTTAGTTTAAGTTTAAACCAATCTATCATTTTTTCTTTTTCCTTGCAACGCCCATTCGGTATTTACCTCCACGTTGCTTATATGTTTTTACTAACCATCCGTTTGCATATGCACTCGGATAGACCTTAAATTTTCTTCTTGCTTCTGCCTTAACCCTTGCATACAGTGTAGGGTTTGTTGGTACTGGCTTTTTCTTAGCTGTTTTTCTTTTTCGTGCCATTTCTTAATTCCATTAATCTTGCTCGGTCTTGCTGTATTATTACAGCTCTCGGAGCTTGATTCTTTCCACCTTTTGAAAAAGATGGGTGAGACCATAAATATTCACAAGTAGTCTGGACTTCATTTCTTTCTTC
>JBDNAJ010000029.1:0-37493 GCA_039768455.1 Candidatus Arcticimaribacter sp. | reverse complement strand
TTTAGCGAGGGAATGCAGACCGCCCCTACGGTTGACATTGGTTCGATCGTAATTGGAGCAGCGATGAGTTCTACGAGTTCATCTGTATGGACCTATACCATAGATGTCAATACCTTATCTCCAGCAGATGGAACCTATCAACTAAGCGTTGGTGGAAGCGATGTTGCTGGCAACGTCTATACCGGTACTAACAGTATCAGCTTTGTCTTTGACATGACTGCGCCAACAGTTGTAAACGTAAGAACAACAAATGCTTCGGGAAGATATACAGATGATGATACCAATGCAGCAAACAGTGATGTAATTGAAATTCTAGTCAATTTTGACGAAGTAATTTCAATTGATACCAGTGCAGGTACGCCTACATTACTCCTTGAAACAGGAGACACCGATTATTCGGCTACTTATACCTATACCAATTCTAATACCGCTTATTTCGATTATACGATAGACGATGGGATTTTGACCAGTCCATTAAACTATAATAGTACTTCTGCCTTAGCGTTAAATGGGGCAGTGCTAACAGATATAGTTGGAAATAGCGGAGTTTTAACCCTACCAGCCTTAGGAACAACAGATGATTTAGGGGATGCGCTAATTGAAATTGACTCTGAAAATCCAACACTTACTTCCCCACAAGCGAATTCAAACAATGCTTCTAGTACAGCTTTTGGAAAAGATGGTGATATTATCACCTTTAGGGTTTCTGCGAGTGAAGCCCTTGATGAAGCCAGTATAACGGTAACTGCAACAACTTTAACTGGGGTAATTTCTGCGTTTACAGAAACTACTCCTGGTACTTATGTTTATGAAGCGACTTATACCATCCTCTCAACAGACCCAGAAGGAGAATTGTTATGGGAGATTGCGGCGACAGATATTGTAACCAGTGCTTTAGTAGCAACAAAAAACCCATCGCAGGTTTATCGCAATAGCCTTAGCCCACCAGTACCAACCTATAATATTACCTCTTCGGTCAATATTGACCGAACTGCACCGGTGATTGGTTCAGCTAGCGCAATAAGTATCAATGAAAATCAAACAGCAACCCTTAACCTGACTTCAAGTGAAGCAAGCTATGTCAATGTAAGTGGTGGTCCAGATGCAGCCCTTTTATCTGTAGGCCCAACAACTGCGATTAATAGTCCTTTTATCGCACCTTTAACGTTTAATAGTGCTCCTGATTTTGAAAGTCCGCAAGATGCAGATACAGATAACATCTATGAAGTAATCGTTTCTGTTATTGATCAGGTAGGGAATGTTGCTACACAAACCATAAGCATCACAATATTAGATGTTGACGAAACCAATCCCGACAGTGATGGAGACGGTACCCCAGATAGTGAAGATGATTTCCCCGCTGATCCGAATGAAGATACTGATACAGATGGAGACGGAATTGGAGACAATGCAGATACTGATGATGATGGCGATGGCGTTTCTGACAGTGATGAAGCTAGCGATGGAACAAATCCTCTAGATCCTGATAGTGATGATGATGGTTTAAACGATGGGGAAGAAGACGATGCAGGAACAGATCCAAACAATCCAGATACAGATGGAGATGGCACATCAGACGGTGACGATGATTTCCCATTAGATGTAGACGAAGACACGGATACAGATAACGACGGCGTAGGAAATAATTTAGATACTGATGACGACGGGGACGGCGTTTCTGACACAGATGAAACCACAGACGGCACAGACCCTTTAGATCCAGACTCTGATGACGACGGTCTAAGTGATGGGGAGGAAGCTGAGGACGGAACTGATCCAAACAACCCCGATACTGATGGTGATGGCACATCAGACGGAGACGATGATTTCCCATTAGATGCAGACGAAGACACCGATACAGACCGCGATGGTACTGGTGATAATGCCGATACTGATGATGACGGCGACGGAGTTTTAGATACAGATGAAATAAGTGACGGCACCGATCCATTAGACTCAGACTCAGACGATGATGGTTTAAGTGACGGTGAAGAAGCAGAAGAAGGCACCGACCCTACTAACCCAGATACAGATGGGGATGGTACCCCAGATGGAGAAGATGACTTCCCCGTGGATCCAAATGAAGATACCGACACTGATAGAGACGGGACAGGAAATAATGCCGATACTGATGATGATGGAGATGGCATCTCAGATTCAGATGAAATTGCAGATGGTACTGATCCACTAGATGCAGACTCTGACAATGACGGTTTAGACGATGGTAGAGAAGCAGAAGAAAGCACAGACCCGAACAATCCAGATACTGACGGGGATGGAACCTTAGATGGAGAGGACGATTTCCCGCTTGATCCAAACGAGGATACTGACACTGATGGAGATGGTATAGGCGATGAAGTAGATTTAGACGACGACAATGATGGAATTCCTGATGTGAATGAAATTGCCGATGGAACAGACCCTAACGATCCAGACACAGACGGTGACGGCACCTTAGACGGGGACGATGATTTACCATTTGATCCAAGTGAAAATACCGATACAAATGGGGATGGGATAGGAAATAATGCTGATACAGATGACGATAACGATGGTCTTTTAGATGCAGAAGAATCTGATTTAGGGACAGATCCACTCAATCCAGATACAGATGGAGATGGTACCCTAGATGGGGAAGATGATTTCCCTCTGGATGAAAATGAAAGCCTTGATACAGACGCAGACGGAATAGGAAATAATCAAGACTCAGATGATGATAATGACGGTTATACTGATCAAGTTGAAAATACTGAGGGCACAGACCCACTCGATGCAGCAGATCGTCCATTAGACGATGATAATGATGGGATTCCTAATGCACAAGATGCTGATGCCAATGGTGATGGCTTTACAGACGATGAATTGTTTATCTCTGAAGTTTTAACCCCTGGGGTAAATGGCCCAGAGGCAACCTGGCAGATCATCAATTTAGATCAATACCCTAACGCAACGGTAAAAGTCTACAACCGTAATGGTCAACAAGTCTTTGAAATGAAAGATTACCGCAATGACTGGGCGGGGATTTATCAAAGAACGAGGGCATTATTACCCGCTGGTTCTTACTATTATCGCATTGATTTAGGGAATGGAAGAACACAAGATGGTTGGTTGTATCTAAGCTATTAAGATGCAACCACCTCTTAAAACCATTGGACAAGTTATACAATGGGCATTAAATGCCCAAATAGACTTATTAGAGGCATACACCAGCCAGTGGGGTTTTGCTGCAAAGGCAGATATTTGGGAAAATTATACAGCCCTCTTAAGAGCAGAACTCCCTTTATTGACGAATCCTGAAACCCTTTCGGTGAATAGCCTAAAAGAGCTCATCAACTTTTTAAGTGATCCTTCTCAAAACTGTCATCTTGAAATGAGCACAGATGAAATGGCCATGATGTTTTTACGTTTTTTAGAAAAAGAGTAACTTCATTCTTATAAACCATAACACTGTCGTGCGTAGTATCGTTGTTTTATTCCTCTTTTCCCTTCAACTGGGTTGGGCGCAAATTGACTTATCTCCTTATGAAATGTCCATTACTTCTGAATTGGCTTTTGCTACTGCAACAGAAGAAATCGATCAATTGCGTTTGAGTTTTGAGGCGCAAGAATGGCCGGTAGAGGTCCTGCGATATACATTGTATCGTTTAAGGCAAAACCCTTATTTGGTGAATACTTTTTTTATTCAGCTAAGCATCGTGCATCCAGATCAATCAAAAAAGATTGTGATTCCAGTCCCCGTAAATGAGCAATACATCAAAGCATTTAAAACAGAAGAGGGCTTTAATGAAAGCTATTACGATTTCTTATCAGACACCTTTGAGTGGATTTTAGATGCTCTCTAGATAATCCCTTAAATGGTCATTTTCAAAAAGTAATTGTTTGGGTTGTGCAAGCCCGATATGAAACATAGCAAGGGCAAGTTCTTTTGAAGTGATGCTCGTTTTTTTACCTAAAAGTTTTAAAATAGGATAGAGTTTCCGGCTAAGGACATAAGCAAAGCTAGGTTCTTTTCTAGGGGTCACAGGATAGATATAACCCGGGCGACAGCTGTAGAAAGCCTCCCCTAATAAAGTCGCTAATTTGTTTTCGATAATTCCCTTATCAAGGGCAAACATCATTTTACTTTTCTCTTTGCGGTCTGCGCCTTGTCCACTGAGTAAAACAAAACGACAGTCAGGACTTTGCTGTTTCACTGCCGTTGCTAATGCAAAGGGATAATCGATGGTCACAAGACGAAACAAATCTCGATCAACAGTACCGGTGTATACTCCCACGCAATAATAAACCACATCAACTTGATCAAAAAGCGCTTGTTGAGAATGATAGTCAAGAAAGTCTTTCACCACAACTTCTTTCAATTTGGGATGCTCAAGGTTAGAGGGAGTGCGTACTAAGCTGACAACCTCTTTGATGCTGGGCGCCGCTAGTGCATATTGTAAAATAAGTTGCCCGATCATTCCAGAGCTTCCTGCAAGGAGTATTTTTTTCATTTATTGACAGTATTCTTCTCCAATTGAAAAAGCGTCATAAACACTTCTTGTAACCTCGCCACTCAAACGATTATCGGGCAAGAAAGAGGCGATGTCATTATCGGTAGAAACATCATAACTGTAGTTCGCATCTAGGATAAAAAAGTAGCGACCATCTTGACTCACCTTATCATAAATGTCCCCACATCTTTCTGGGGTAGTGCAGTGACTAACCAAAAATAAAAGTAGCATTAAAGACAGTGAGTGTCGCATGCTAACAAGGTATAAAATTTATGCGATAGAAGAGAAAATGTAATACATCTCTGTGGCAATTTCTATGGATTTGTTGAGATATGCGGTTGTTTCTTCTGGGGTGTCATCAAAGGCTTTTGGATCTTTATATCGCACTGGAATACGTTGTTCTGTTCCTGGAATTAAAGGACAATTTTCGTCTGCATGAGCACAGGTCATTACGGCAGCAAAATCTTTTGAAGGGCTCGATGCATCGTCATAAAGCTTTGAGAAATATTGGCCATAATCCTCCCCTTCCATACTAATATGATAGTAAGGATTGTCGTCGTTTTCTTTGGTTTTGACATCAAAACCTTGTGATAAAAGGGTGTTGATAACCCTTTCGTTACAAGCGGTAACTTCTACTCCACCAGAATAAGTGTGGCAGTCAATCCCGTGATAGTGCGCCATGACTTTTGCCCACAGTTGTGAGAATTGACTTCTCCTGGAATTATGGGTACAAATAAAGTTGAGATGTAAGGGTTTATTTTGGTTTTTTTGGGTGTTGATATAGTCAATCAATACTCCCAATTCCTTTTTGCGTTCTTGAGAAAGATCGGCAATAGGTAGTTTTTCAATAAGCTGGTTTAGTGTTGTATTCATAGGATAAAAATACAACTCTAATCAAGGCTAAAACCTACAAGAATGATTAAAAAAAAGTTAACTCACTCTTTTGTGTAAGCGAAGGATAACGAGGCACATGGCTAACATTCCTAAGGCAGGAACACTTCTTAACAAAGGGTCTGCTACTTTAAAGTGCATCCCGATGGCACCGATCATTAGAACCGCAATAATTTGGGCCGAAGGGACAACGGTTTGTTTAACCCGTAACCCAAAAAACAATGCCAGTGCTGCCAGTAATTTAATCCCCCCGACGAGGTAAAATATGTTTTCACTTAGGCCGTAGGCCAAAAATTCTTCTTTAAGGTTGGGTGCGGCACTTCCCCGATAAGGAGAGGCTTGATCCATGTTTAAAAGCCAAACGTTAAACACAGTTCCAGACACAAGGACAATAAAGAGACGATAGATCCAAATCATATTATTTTATTTTATGGTTGTTTTATTTCCGTCTTGATCAATCGCTACAAATACGATATCACAGGCGCAGTTCTCCTTCTTCACTTGTTCAATTAAATTCTCACTGTGGACCTCAACATGTATGCGCATAGAAGTGTTTCCCACTTCGATTAGGGTAGCAGTCAAAAAGACCAAATCCCCGATATGAATCGCTTTTAAAAACTCGATATCATCGACAAATTTTGTCACACAATTTTTTCTAGCATAACGAACGGCAAGGGCATAGGCCACCTCGTCAATCCACTTCATTACCTTTCCCCCGTGTACATTCCCGTGATAATTTACATCGGTTGTTTGAGCGAGAAAAGACATGTTTAGCGTGTTATCTTTCATATCTTTTTCAAGTTAGTATAAATTCTTTAACAGGGGATTAAGCCGAATGACAAAATTTACACGGTCTTAGAAATCCTTTTATCTTTGGGCTAAGAATAAAACACATGAAAAACATTACAGTTGTAGGAAGCGGCACCATGGGAAGTGGGATTGCTCATTGCTTTGCTCAATACGGATTTAGCGTTAATCTGGTGGATCTTTCAAAAGATGCTTTAGTCTTAGCGATGGTGAAAATCGAGAATAATTTAGATCGACAGCTCAAAAAGGAAATCTTAACGGTAGAAGAAAAAACGGCGACCTTGGACAGGATTAGCTTATTTACTGAATTAGAAGAGGCCATTAAAGTCGCCGATTTAGTAGTAGAAGCTGTTGCTGAAGATCAAGCTGTCAAAGCCAAAATATTTGCTCAATTAGATGCTCATGCTCCCAAAGACTGTATTTTAGCTACGAATACTTCTTCCTTGTCGATTACAACAATTGCGGCCTTTACTAAGCGCCCCGAAAAAGTAATCGGGATGCATTTTATGAATCCGGTTCCAGTGATGCGATTAGTCGAAATCATCAAAGGGCATCAAACCAGTAAAAGCACAGTAGAAACAATTACTAGCCTTACAGAACAGATTGAAAAAGTTCCTTTAGTTGCAGCAGATTATCCTGGTTTTGTCGCTAACCGAATCTTACTCCCCATGATCAATGAGGCGATCGAAGCTTTATTTCAAGGTGTGGCAGAGGTAGAGGCCATTGACGAAATGATGAAACTAGGAATGGGCCACCCCATGGGACCTTTGCGTTTAGCAGATTTTATTGGGTTAGATGTTTGTCTTTCTGTACTAGAAGTATTGCATCAAGGTTTTGGGAAAGACAAATATGCTCCTTGCCCTTTATTGCGCAACCTAGTTGCTGCAGGAAATTTAGGGGTGAAGACCAAACGCGGTTTTTATGATTATAGCGATAACCCCAAACAGCCAATTCCATTGCAATTTTAAGCATCGTTTAATTTGATAAAAGGCCATTCTTCTCATTTTATTTTACTCAATCTTTCGGTATTGTTTATCAGTACTTCTGGGGTATTGGGAAGATGGATTGCCCTTCCGCCAGAGGTGAGTATCTTTTGGCGAAGCCTTATTGCGATTCCATTACTTGTTGCAATCCTCAAATTGAGTAAGCAGTCTTTGCGCCCTGTTTTTCAATGGCAGCCAAAGCTAATCCTTGCTGGTTTATTTATGGGGGTTCACTGGGTCACTTATTTTTATGCTTTGCAATGGTCAAATGTGGCGATTGGGATGCTCTCATTGTTTACCTATCCTGTCATTACGGCTTTTTTAGAGCCCTTATTTTATAAAACAGCTTTTGAAAAACGTCATCTATTTTTGGGGGGATTGACCCTTTTAGGGGTCTATTTTTTAGTGCCTTCTTTTGCTTTAGCACAAACCCATGGTGGGGCATTAGCAATAGGCATCTTTTCGGCCTTTTGTTATGCGATGCGTAATCTTTTGTTAAAAGGGGCGGCTCAAGAGCAGAGTGGCTTGCAATTGATGTTGTTTCAAGTTGTGATTATTAGCCTGTGTTTTCTCCCCTTGATGTCTTTTGAGAAATTTGAAATGAGTCTTCCTTTTTGGTGGGCCCTGCTTTTTTTAGCTTTATTTACCACCGTTATCGGGCACAGTCTTTTCTTACACAGTCTCAAATATTTTACGGTCACCACCGCTAGTTTGATGTCGAGTATTAATCCCCTTTACGGAATTTTAATCGCCTATATTTTTCTCAACGAAATTCCTCACTGGGGAGTTTATATCGGGGGAGCATTGATTATTTTTGCGATTTTATTTGAAAACCGATTTTCCCGCTAGGCAATTCGTTGCAAAAAACACAAACTGTTATATTTTATTTAATTGAAAAAAAATTAATCAAAGCATTTTATTATGCAAGAATAATAGTTTACTTTTGAAAAAGGAATAAAAAGCATTAACCCTTAAATAAAAAGGAAATGAAAATACTCGTATGTATTAGCCATGTACCAGACACTACCTCAAAAATCAATTTTGTTGAGAATGATACAAAATTTGACACAAACGGAGTGCAGTACATTATTAATCCAAATGATGAATTTGGTTTAACACGTGCCATGTGGTTAAAAGAAAAATCTGGAGCAACAGTAGATGTAATTAATGTAGGCGGAGCAGAAACAGAGTCAACCCTTAGAAAGGCATTAGCCATAGGAGCAGATAAAGCGATACGTATCAATACTGAAGCTGTAGATGCAACCCAAGTAGCCAAAGAAATTGTAGCAGTAATCCAAAACGATGCATATGATTTAATTATTGCAGGAAGAGAGTCGATTGATTACAATGGCGGAATGGTACCTGGAATGATAGCAGCCATGTTAGGCGCTAGTTATGTCAACAACTGTGTAGGTCTAGAAATAGAAGGTGATAAAGCCACTGCTGTTCGAGAAATAGATGGCGGTAAAGAAACGGTATCGACAAATCTACCCCTAGTGATAGGTGGCCAAAAAGGTTTAGTAGAAGAAAGTGACCTAAAAATCCCTAATATGCGTGGGATTATGATGGCGCGTAAAAAACCTTTAGAGGTGGTTGAGCCTAATGGCGCAAATGTCCTATCGACCATAACGAAATTTGAAAAGCCCGCGCCAAAAGGTGAGGTGAAATTAGTTGATGCCGATAATGTAGATCAATTGATTGATCTATTACACAACGAAGCAAAAGTAATTTAACGATAAAAAAGTAGAGAAGATATGTCTGTATTAGTCTATGCCGAAACTGAAGGAGGTAAATTAAAGAAAGTTGCTTTTGAAGTAGCTTCTTACGGGAAAGCTGTTGCTGACCAAATGGGAACCGAAGTAATCGCAGTAACTTTTAATGCTGCAGATGCAGATGCCCTGGGCAACTATGGTGTGAGCAAAGTAATGAACATTGCTGTCGATGGAAGCTTTGACGCAAAAATTTATGCAAGCGGAATCGAACAAGCAGTTAATGAGGCTGCCGCCAAAGTTGTCGTCGTTAGCTCAAGTGCTGACAGCCGCTACCTTACCCCCCTATTAGCAGTAGGATTAGAAGCAGGATATGCAACAAATGTTGTCACTGCTCCTTCTAACCTAGCTCCATTTACCGTAAAACGTACTGCCTTTACCAATAAAGCCTTTACTCAGACAGAGATTTCTTCTGAGGTGAAAATCATTGGGGTTTCAAACAACGCCTTTGGTCTTGTAGAAAATGCTACCGCTTGTACGGTAGAGGATTTCGCTCCTAGCTTAGCTGCATCAACCATTACCGTTGAATCTGTAGATAAGGCAACAGATAAAGTGACCATCGCAGATGCAGAAGTAGTTGTTTCTGGAGGTCGTGGATTAAAAGGTCCAGAAAACTGGCATTTAATCGAGGATTTAGCAGATACACTAGGTGCTGCAACAGCATGTTCTAAGCCTGTATCAGACATGGGATGGCGCCCTCACAGCGAACACGTGGGACAAACAGGGAAGCCTGTAGCCTCTAATTTATATATCGCCATTGGTGTTTCTGGAGCGATCCAGCACTTGGCAGGAATCAATTCTTCAAAAGTAAAGGTAGTGATCAATAACGATCCAGAAGCACCTTTCTTTAAAGCAGCAGACTATGGTATTGTAGGCGATGCTTTTGAGGTTGTTCCACAGTTGATTGAAAAGCTTAAAGCCTTTAAGGCTCAAGCTTAAGATTATTTGATATCCAAAAAAAGGCGATGTTTAGCATCGCCTTTTTTTATGCCATAATATCCCGTATTTTAGTAGGATGAACCCTGGGATTACAAAAGACCATTTTGGCACCCTCAAAGAGCAAATAGATGTTTACGCCTATGTTTTAAAAAACAGCAACGGACTCGAAGTTGAGGTCCTCAATTATGGCGGCATTATTAGACGTTTATCACTTCCAAATCGAGACAGACAGTTTGAGAATTGTGTTTTAGGCTTTGACGATTTAAAAGATTACGAAGAAAAGAGTCCTTATTTTGGTGCGATTGTTGGCCGATTTGGCAATCGTATTGCCCATGGAAAGTTTATGCTTGATGGAACAGAATATAGCCTTGCCCAAAATCATGGCACACACCATTTGCACGGCGGAGAAAAGGGTTTTGACAAAGCCATTTGGCAAGTTCAAGAAGACATTACAACAGAAGGGGTAGGTTTAATTTTAACCCACATTAGCCCTCATCTTGAAGAGGGTTATCCAGGAACACTAAGCACACAAGTTACTTATCGTCTAACAGAACAAAACATTTTAATGGTGGACTATATAGCGCATACAGATCGCCCCACCATATTAAATCTTACACAGCATAGTTATTTTAATCTGTCGGGTAATCTACAGCAAGACTGTTTAGATCATCACTTACAAATACAAGCCGACCACTTTTTAGCCGTTGATCAAAACATGATTCCTACAGGAGAAAAAACAGCGGTACACAAAACCCCTTTCGATTTTACAACCGTTAAAAACATTGGCGAAGCCATAATAAAACCTCATAAGCAACTAAGCATAGGCAAAGGTTTTGATCATTGTTATTGTTTTGATGTTACCCAAAAGGAATTCAAAAAAGTAGCCGCACTTTATCACTCGCAAAGTGGCAGGAAAATGGAAGTATACACCAGCTCTCCAGGGATGCAATTGTATACTGCGAACCATCTCGAGGCGCCTTTTGTGACGAATGGGGCTGTTTGTTTAGAAACTCAGGGCTATCCAGATAGCCCAAATCAAACGCACTTTCCCTCAACGATTTTAAGACCAGAAGAATCCTTTAAATCTTCCACCCACTTTCAATTTTCCATTGATAAAAACAACTAATATGAAACAACCTCTTGTCTCCCCATTAGACCGCAACGCAACGCCACAAGCCGAAGAAATGGCGCGTTTTTATGAAGAAACTTTAGGCTTTACGCCTAACAGCTTATTTACCATGATGCACCGTCCTCGCATCGCCAAAGCCTTTCTTGAAATGAATCAAGCGGTGATGGAGAATAAAGGAAGGGTGAGCAGTGCGTTAAAAAGAGAAATCGCTTACCTCTCTAGTATGACCACCGGTTGTCGTTATTGCGAGGCCCATGCTATTCGCGCAGCAGAACGCTATGGTTCTTCAGCAGATCGCATGCATCATATCTGGGAGTATAAAACCTATGCTGCTTTTACCGAAGGGGAGCGGGCTGCTTTTGACCTTGCCATTGCAGCTTCTCAAGTGCCTAATGCGGTAGACGAAACCTTAGCAGAAAATGCACGTCAACATTGGGAGGAAGGAGAAATTGTAGAGATCATGGGGGTGGTTGCGCTTTTTGGCTACCTCAATCGTTGGAATGATAGTATGGGAACTCAGTTAGAAGAGCCTGCTGCAGATTCTGCACAAAGTTTACTAGGACATAAAGGCTGGACGCGCGGAAAACATCAATATTAGTTTAGCTCCCAAGGGGCTGCGAAATATCCCCACGCTTACTACTGTACAATCAAGCAATCTCTCTTTTTAAAGCAACACAAAAAAGCGCAACTAGATATTAAAGCATGGAGAAATCAACATCTTTTAGTATTTTTAAGTAACCATAAACCTTTTTTGTATGAAAACATTACTACTCATTTTGCTGTTTTCGCTTTATCCAACTTCCGCTGCTTTCCCCGATGATTGTCGCGTAAGACTGCGTTATCTCAACTTTAATGAGATGAGCGAAAAAGAACATTTACAATGGCTCAACTGTGCCTTTGATGCCTTAAAAGGCGGGGAAGACCAGCACCTAAAAACCTATGAAGAGTGGCTGGGAAGCACCCCAGACTATGTCGCCTTTCAAAAAGCGTGGAAAGAAACTTTTATTGCAGAAAGTAAGAAATAGGAAAATTCACAACTACCACTTTAATTGAGTACTTTTAGGTCAAATTAAAGTCGTTCGCTGTGATTGTTGCATTAAAAAGTCTTTTTGGAGAAATTTTTGAAGAAGCCTTACTCGAAGAAATTACTAGGGTTGGCACCCTAAGGGATGTCCCTGCAGACTTTGAGTTAATGGATATAGGCGAGCCCATTAAAGGAGTGCCATTGATGTTAAGTGGTGCCATTAAAATTTCTCGTGAAGACGTCAATGGCGATGAACTTCTGCTTTATTATCTAGAAGAAGGGGATTCTTGTACCATGACGATGGCTTGGGAAATGGGCCAGCAAAAAAGTCAAATCCGTGCGGTGACAGAACTGCCCTCACAATTAATCATGGTGCCCTTAACTGCGGTAGAAGATTGGTCAACACGTTTCCCCAGCTGGCGAAAATTTATTTTTCAAAGCTATCACAAACGCATGGAAGAATTGTTAGCCACTGTCGACAGTATCGCTTTTGATCAACTAGAAAAACGTCTCTGGGAATATTTATTGGAAAAGAAAAGGGTCGTAAAAGCGAACACCCTGTCCATTACCCATCAAACCATCGCCCAAGAAATGCACAGTTCTAGGGTGGTCATCTCTCGCTTACTCAAACGCCTTGAGGTGGAAAACAAAATATGTTTGCATCGCAACGCCATTGAACTTTTTGAGCCAGTGTAACCTGGGTTACATTAAGTCTGGGGTAGCTATCGTACTTTTGTGCTAATGATGAACCTGATAAAACAATTCTTTCCGGTTTTTGAATGGGCAAAAGACTATTCTTCTTCTGCCTTTAAAAATGACGCCTTTGCTGGGTTAACGGTGGGAATCATGCTAATCCCTCAGGGAATGGCCTATGCCATGATTGCTGGCTTACCTCCTGTTTATGGTTTATATGCTGCCCTTTTTCCACAAGTGGTTTATGCGCTTATGGGCACTTCTAGACAGCTGGCCGTGGGGCCTGTGGCCATGGATTCCCTTTTAGTCGCAGCAGGTTTGGGAGCGCTCTCTTTAAGTTCTACCTCAGAGTATATTGCTTTAGCTACTTTTCTCGCCTTGTTTATGGGGGCGATTCAACTGCTTTTAGGAAGTCTAAAACTAGGCTTTCTTGTCAACTTTTTATCAAAGCCGGTCATTAGCGGGTTTACCTCTGCGGCAGCCATTATCATCGCATTAAGTCAACTCAATCATATTTTAGGAATTGACCTTCCTAGAAGCAACAAACTACATGAACTTTTTTCCTTTTTGTTGGAATTAGGCCCTCAAGCACATTTATTAAGCGTCCTTATTAGTGTCTTGGGGGTTTCTTTTTTGCTCCTTGTAAAACGCTTCTTTCCCCAACTACCCGGCGCGTTAATTTTGGTGCTGTTAGGCACCTTTATCGCAGCGCAAAACAATTGGGAGGCACTAGGGGTTAAAGTCGTAAAAGAAATCCCAGAAGGCCTTCCTGCCTTTCAACTCCCCAGCGCTAGTTTAAGTCAGGCCTATGATTTAATTCCATTGGCCCTTACTTTAGCCTTGATTGCTTTTATGGAAGCCATCTCTGTCGCAAAAGCCATTGAAGAAAAAGAAAAAACCAATCACCTCAACGCAAACCAAGAATTAATCGCCTTAGGAACGGCGAATATTATTGGCTCCTTATTTCAATCTTACCCAACAACAGGAGGGTTTTCGCGCACCGCAGTCAATCACGATGCAGGAGCTAAGTCTGGCGTTGCTGCCTTGTTTAGTGCTGCTGTTGTAGGGCTTACACTGCTCTTTTTTACCGCTTTCTTTTATCATCTTCCCACGGCTATTTTAGGTGCCATTATCCTAGTAGCTGTTGGAAAATTAATCGATTTAAGCTACCCTAAACAGTTGTGGAAAAACAACCGAAATGAGTTTTACATCCTAGTCTTTACTTTTTGCATCACCTTATTTGTAGGGATTAAAGAAGGTATTATGCTGGGCGTTTTTGTCGCTTTACTATATATGATCTATCAAAACACTCAGCCACATATTGCTGTTTTAGGCCGCATCAAAGACACCCATTATTTTAAAAACATCGATCGTTTTACAAAAGATGTGGTGACTTATCCCCAGGTGCTTATCCTTCGTTTTGACGGACAACTTTTCTTTGGAAATCAACGCTATTTCAAACAAGAATTTTCAGCCTTAATTGAGGCACAAGAGCAGCCCATAAAACACCTCGTCATTGCCGCAGCACCCATTAGCTATATCGATGCAACAGCTTTTGAAATGCTCTCCAGTTGGATGGAAGAGTTAAACGCTCAAGGCATCACCATTCACTGGACAGGGTTAAACGGTCCATTGCGGGATCGTTTTCATAAAAAAGGAGTGTTTGGCACTTCTAATAAAACCTCTATTTATTCTTCTTTAGATGCAGCCTTAAATGCCATCCAAGGTTCTGCTCCTTCTGAGATCGAAAAAACAATCGCTTCACAACGAAATAAAATTTAATTTTACACCTATTATGATTATTGAACAAATCTACACCGGATGCCTTTCTCAAGGGGCGTATTATATCGAAAGTCAAGGAGAAGTAGCCATTATTGATCCTTTAAGAGAGGTCAAACCTTATTTGGATCGTGTGGCTAAAGCCAAAGCGAAAGTGAAATACATTTTTGAAACGCATTTTCACGCCGACTTTGTCAGTGGACACCTTACGCTCTCTAAGGAGACCAAAGCGCCTATTGTTTATGGGCCTAATGCTAATCCAGACTTTGAGGTTATTATCGCAAAAGACGAGCAGGTTTTCCCGCTTGGAGAAGTAAGCATTGTCGCTTTACACACGCCTGGGCATACCATGGAAAGCACCACCTATTTATTAAGAGATAAAGACGGGAAAGACCACGCTATTTTTAGTGGTGACACTCTTTTTCTAGGCGATGTTGGCCGTCCAGATTTAGCCCAAAAAGCGAATAATATTACCCAAGAAGATCTCGCTGGCTATTTATTTGATAGCCTTCGAAATAAAATCATGCCCCTTGCAGATGACGTAACCGTTTATCCCGCACACGGTGCCGGTTCTGCCTGCGGAAAAAACATGATGAAAGAAACCGTTGACTCTTTAGGGAACCAAAAGAAGATGAACTATGCTTTGAGAGCAGACATGACCAAGGAAGAGTTCATCAAAGAGGTCACTGACGGTCTTATGCCCCCTCCTTCTTATTTTCCTCTAAATGTAAAGATGAACAAATCTGGTTATGAAGACATTGACCAAGTGCTTGAAAGAGGAACACGCGCTTTAAACCCAGAAGAGTTTGAAGCGATGGCAAATGCACAAGACGCCTTGATCTTAGATGTGCGTCATCAAAACGACTTTGTACAAGGACACATTCCGCAGTCGATCTTTATCGGGATTGACGGAGGCTTTGCACCGTGGGTAGGCGCTTTAATTGCCGATGTCAAACAACCCCTACTCCTGATCACCCCAGAAGGAAGAGAAGAAGAAACCATTACCCGCTTATCACGCGTTGGTTTTGATCAATCTCTGGGCTATCTCGACGGAAGTTTCGCTGCCTGGAAAGCCGCTGGAAAAGAATATGACAGCATTAGCAGTGTAGAGGCTCAAAGCCTTGAAACAGCCATTGCTCAAAACGAAGCAACTGTTTTTGATGTGCGAAAAGACGGAGAGTTTTTATCAGAACACATTGAAGGTGCAACTAACACTCCCCTAGATTTTTTAAACGATCACTTAGGAGCGTTTCCAGAAAACGGAAGCTTTTTCTTGCACTGTGCCGGTGGGTACCGCTCTGTCATTGCTGCCTCTGTACTTAAAAAACGAGGCGTCCACAATATGATCGATGTTAAGGGTGGCTTTAAAGCCATCAAGGAAACTAATATTACACTAACGGACTATGTTTGTCCTTCCACACTTTAATTCATTATGATAGAATTTTTACTACAACCATGGCCCTGGTATTTTAGTGGCCCTATGATCGCTTTTGTTCTTTTCTTGCTGCTATGGACAGGGAAAACCTTTGGCATGTCCTCCAACTTACGCACTTTATGTGCGGCCTTAGGCGCAGGGAAAAAAGTCTCCTTTTTTCAATTTGACTGGAAAGCGCAACGCTGGAATCTAGTCGTTGCCTTGGGCGCTGTTGTGGGAGGATATATTGCCGCAAACTTTCTAAGTGTTTCAACTGCTGTCGCAATTTCAGAAAGTACCATCGCACAACTAAACAGCATGGGAATTAAAGACGCTGGACAAGCCT
Source organism: Candidatus Arcticimaribacter sp. (assembly GCA_039768455.1). GTDB lineage: Bacteria > Bacteroidota > Bacteroidia > Flavobacteriales > Flavobacteriaceae > Arcticimaribacter. The sequence goes on along the minus strand of JBDNAJ010000029.1, from coordinate 21,229 downwards.
ATATGCCCGCTTCGCTTTTTAGTTTAGAGGCGTTTAGCACGCCAAAGTCACTCTTGATTTTAAGCCTTGGAGGCTTCTTTGTAGGCTTTGGTGCTCGTTATGCCGGGGGCTGTACTTCTGGTCATGCCATCTCTGGATTGAGTAATTTCCAGTTGCCGTCTTTAATCGCTGTCATCGGTTTCTTTATCGGTGGCTTATTTGTTAATCACTTTTTATTACCCTACTTATTATAATGCGCACTATCGTCTATTTCGCCATCGGAATCCTTTTTGGAATCACCATGTTTAAATCAGAAGCCGCTTCGTGGTTTCGCATCTATGAGATGTTTCAATTCAAGGCCTTCCATATGTATGGCATTATTGGCTCTGCTTTATTTTGCGGAGCAATCATTACTTACTTATTGAAAAAATTTAAGGCAAAATCTATTCTTGACGGAAGCGAAATCGTCATTGCTGATAAAGCAAGTGGCTGGAAACGCTACCTCTTTGGGGGCTTGTTTTTTGGTTTTGGCTGGGCCATTTCTGGCGCCTGCCCAGGACCGATGTTTACCACCTTAGGTGCTGGCTTTTTTCCTATTCTAGTGGTTATTGCGACGGCTACCCTAGGAACATTTTGCTACGGTTTACTGCAAAAACACCTGCCGCACTAAAGTGCACTGGGGATCCACGAAGCAATGGTTTGCCCTACTTGTATCGCCCAGTCATATGCATAGGCTTTGGCAAAAATAAAGCCGATAAATGCCACATATAGGGCTAACAAAAGAAAGGCGTGTATTTGCTTTAAGCCATTGTTGAAATAGTAAATCAAAAAAGCAACGATGGTCAAAATGACCAAACTCGCCTGTAATTCAGCGACATTTGCAACGGTCTCTGGTGTCATGACGATAGGGCCATTAAAGAGCGTAAACGCAAATAAGGGAAAGCCTAAGGCAAAACAGATGTCAAAGATATTGCTCCCTAGCGCATTCGCCACCGCGTCGTCATATTGTCCTGCAACCGCATCGCGATAAGATAAGATGGTGTCTGGAACAGAGGTGGCCGCAGAGGCTAAAACAACCGCAATAAAATAAGGCGCAATCCCCAACTCTTCTGAAAGTAATTCGCAAGAATGTATCAAAACAATACAGGCTAAGCCGATCACTAACATCGAAAAGAGCAAAAGCATCCAGGCATTAGTGGTATTGATTTTTTTACGCACAAAAACATCTTCAAAATCTAACAGCATTAGTGCTTTTAAAACCGACTGCTTTCGTTCCGTGCTTTTTTCTTCTAGTCCTTCTGGCTCTTCTTCTACTGCTGTGGTCTCTTCCTTTTTTTTCATGGTGCCAAACATATAGGCGACATAAACCACATAGGTCAACATGAGCACTAAACCATGGACCCAAGTAAGGTGGTTTCCAGAGACCATGTAGATCAGGATCAATTCTGCAATGATTAATCCTATCCCATCTCTAAGAATGACCTTTCTAGACACATTTACTTTATGGGCAATCCCATAGCCGATTACAGCTAAAATGGCTACGGCAGGAATAATCATTCCGTTAAAAATCGCACTGCCCGCTGTTGTCCCAATCCCGAAGGCAAAGTTGTCTACCTCGCCTAAAAGCATTAAACTAAATAAGGTCGTAAAGAGTTCTGGGATCGAACTACCCACCGCATTAATGGTTGCCCCGCGAACACCATCGGTTAAGTTTCTTCCTAAGTATCCAGAAGCGACTTCAAAGCCGTCACTTGATCGCCAAATAATAAGCATTGCTAGGGTGATGGCAAAAAGAGCAGAAAGTGTAACCATTTAGTGTGTTTGATGAACAAATTTACAGTTAAATTTTATCTTTTTAAGGCTTTCCTACAAGAAGAGCGTGTAGCATAAACGGCGAATTTTTTGTAGATTTAAAGACATGGGATATTTTTTAAGCAACATACTGGTTTACGGCTTTCTCTTTTTTTTGGTCGTTGTGGGATATAATGCTTTACGCGAAATGCGCAACAAAAAGAAATAATCGTTAGGAAGTCCGTACTTTTGCTAAAAAGCTAGAAAAATGAAATCTTCCAAAAAACCCGATGGGGTGGCATGGGACGAAGAAAACCAAGCGTATATCGCTAAACTTCTTCCTTATGCAACCAGCAATAGTAGCCCCGTGATTAGCATTCCTAATGTGGATGCTTTTAAACAAAAAGGGGTTGAAAAAGTTTCTAAACAGTTCCAGGCAGAACTTGAAGACTTACAAAATAAAATCAAACAGTTTGTAACACTTGCGTCAGACACCCAAGAAGTCTATTCTGCTAAGTTTAAATTTGAACCCATAGTAGGGGAAAGTTATCACCTCTATGCTGGGAAAAATGGAGAAAACTTTTTATCCCTTATTTCCCCCGATAGCTGGAACAAGGAGTTTTTGGGCACCTTTAGACTCAACGGAGAGTATAAGTGGGAACGTCAAGATTAACGAAAAACCTGGGTGCCATAACCCACCCCTTTTTCGTCAAATTGTATCCCAACGCCTAGATAAATATAATCTCCCATCATGTTTTTATAATGTGGGGGGCTGTTTTTCCAGCCTTCCACCATGCATTCTGCTAAGGCTTCAGAAGAACGCGTGTCGCCACAAGTAGACACGTTTTGAAACCATGGCACTTGGGCAATATTTTCTGCCACCCCTATAAAGCTGTTCCCTACTCTTCTCCAGGGCTGGATCTTTAACTTCTCTGCTCGAGTAACCGGCGTTAAGCCGTCGGGGTCAACATGACTGTAAAAACTTTTGGCCACCATATTATCGCTATGATATTGCGCTAATTGGTCTAAGCTGTCTAAGGCCTTATAAGGCTTAAGCCCTTTAGCAAGCCTAATGCGGTTCGTTTTTTCAAAAATCAAACGTGATATCTCTTCGGTGTTTTGTTGTGCAATCCCTTGAAAAGAAAGCAACAATAGCAAGAATAAAGCAGTATGCATTAAAGGGTTTTTCATAATAGAAATATTAGTCCAACAAATATGCTTAATTTTACACAATAATCACGCCATGGAAAGTCCAAGACAAAAAAAGATTGCCGCATTACTGCAACAAGAAATCGCTCAACTTTTACAGGGAGCTGTTCGAAAAGAAGGCGTAAGCAATCTTTTGGTTTCTGTTACAAAAGTGAATGTTACCGTTGACCTTTCAATTGCAAAGGTTTATTTAAGTCTGTTCCCGTCTAAAGACGCCGCAACTTGGCTTGAAGGAATTCAATCTAACGCTTTTCAAGTAAAGCACGACCTTGCTCAGATTCTAAAAAATGAGTTGAGACGCGTCCCTGAACTCCTTTTTTTTATGGACGACTCTTTAGATTATATCGAAGGGATTGATGCTGCTTTGCAATCCCCAGAAAACCCCATTATTGAACGAGAAAAACTAGCCAAACGCAAAAAGAAATAAACGGTGCAGGTCCCCTTTTTTATTGCATTGCGTTACTTTTTTACCAAAAGCAAACAAAGTATTATCAACTTGATTAACCTCATTTCTATTGGGGTCGTTCTGGTTGCCACCGCATCTCTCTTTATCGTCTTAAGTGCCTTTAGTGGCTTGAAAGACTTTGGCCTTTCGTTTAGCAATTCCTTTGACCCAGATATACGTGTTAGTGCCTCTTTTGGGAAAATACTAACTGTTGATTCTCTTCAGCTTAATGCGATTAATCAACTCGAAGATGTGATGTTCGCAACTCCTATCTTAGAGGAAAAAGTCTTTTTATCGTTTAACAATAAAAATCAAGTAGCCCTTTTAAAAGGGGTCGATAAAGGCTATACAGATGTAGTTCAAATTGAGGAGTTAATCGTTAGTGGAAATTGGTTTAGAAACGATTTTGACGAAGTCGTTGTCGGCGGCGGTATCGCCAATAATTTAAGCCTTGGGGTGTATGATTATACCTCCTTTTTAACCCTTTCAGCCCCGAAACGCAAAGGAAGCTTAGGACTGGGGAAAAACCCCTTTAAAAAAGAAACAGCTCTTGTTTCTGGAATCTATTTTGCTAATGAAGAGCTGGATAAAAAACACCTCTTTGCTAAAATTGATCTGGCACAACGTTTATTGCAACGGTCCCCTACAGACTATAGCGCAATTGAAATTAAAACTTCTGGTAATCCCAATTTAGGCCTGTTGTCCCAAAAAATAAAAACAATCTTAAAACAGGAGGTTAATGTCCTCAACAGAGCACAACTCAACGCCGCTTTGTACAAAATGCTCAACACAGAAAACTTAGCGGTTTATCTGATTTTTAGTTTAATCATCATCATTGCATTGTTCAATGTTGTGGGCTCTTTAATCATGATGTTTTTAGACAAAAAACCTCAACTAAACATCTTCTTTGCTATGGGACTAACGCCCAAAGAGATCCAACGTGTCTTCTTTTATCTAGGCGGTTTAATTAGCTGGGTGGGTGGTTTGCTGGGAATCTTAGTAGGATCGATTTTAGTCCTCTTTCAATACTACTTCCCTTTTTTATATGTCCCGGGAACGAGCCTGGCCTATCCTGTACTTTTTGAGATCAAAAATTTTATCATTGTGATCTCTACCATTTTGATATTAGGAGTTATAACCACTGCCTGGGCAACAAGAAATATGGATAAAAAAGTAGGTGTAATTTAAGCCATTACATAATCTCCCCACTCTCTTTCGACATCTGCTAAAGTAGCAAAAACATCTTCAGAAGCGTTAGAGGTAACTAATCTTGTACGGTATTCTTTAAAATGTGGAATCCCTTTAAAATAGTTGGTGTAATGACGTCGCGTTTCAAGGACTCCCAGGGTTTCCCCTTTCCAATCAATCGACATTTGTAGATGTCTCCTGGCGGCTTCTACCCTTTGTAGAATGGTGGGAGTTGGCATATGCTCTCCTGTTTTAAAAAAGTGTTTTACTTGATTAAAAAACCAGGGATTCCCAATGCTTGCTCGACCAATCATAGCGCCGTCAAGACCGTATTCATCACGCATTTCAACTGCGCGTTCTGGGGTGTTTACATCACCATTCCCAAAGACAGGAATATGCATACGTGGATTGTTCTTTACTGCAGCAATGGGTTTCCAGTCGGCGTCGCCTTTATACATCTGTGCGCGGGTGCGCCCGTGAATCGATATAGCCGCACAACCCACATCTTGTAAGCGTTCTGCCACCTCAACAATTTTAATGGAATCGTGATCCCATCCTAAGCGTGTTTTTACCGTTACCGGCAAGTGGGTGTGTTCGACCATGGCTTTTGTTAGCTCAACCATTAAAGGGATGTCTTTAAGAATACCTGCGCCGGCGCCTTTACAAACCACCTTCTTTACTGGGCAGCCAAAGTTGATGTCGATAATGTCTGGTTTTGTCGCTTCAACAATTTCAACAGAACGCAACATTGAATCAATATTAGAGCCAAAGATTTGAATCCCTACTGGGCGTTCTTTTTCATAAATGTCAAGCTTTTGAACACTTTTTGCGGCATCGCGAATCAAGCCTTCACTCGAGATAAATTCGGTATAAACAACATCGGCACCGTTTTCTTTGCACAGGGCGCGAAAAGGTGGATCACTAACGTCCTCCATGGGAGCGAGTAATAAAGGAAAGTCCTCTAATGTTATGTTTCCGATTTTAACCATTGCTAAAATTTTTACAAAAGTAACTAAAAGATTGCGTTTCAATCGTTTTAATCTAATTCAAAACGCTCTTTTACTGCTTCTAAAATGGCTTTATCCCAGATGTTAACAACCGTTCCGTTTGATAAATGATATAATCGCGGTGGGGAATCTCCGATAAGATCAAAAAAAGTATTTACCTCAATCATCTGGTAAGGAAAGTCACTATTGGTCATGGCGTCAAAGTCTTTTGGGCCAGTACTCCCTTCGCTAAAAAAAAGGACGTAGATGGAGGGAAGCGATTCGTTCTTTCGCTGCAAGGCAGCTAACTCTTTTGCAGCCTCTTGACAATGTTCACAGTCTAGATTAAAAACCGCGACTAAACGTTCTCCCTGAGATAGATCTACTCGCCCTGCTTTTTCAAAATGCGTGTATTCGCTAAAACTCATGCTGGCGTGATCTGGCATGGGTAAGAAGAGCCACATACTAGGAATTAGAAGAGTACATAAGAGCAGGCGAGGGTTGTGCTTGTCTACACTTGACTTGATATATACCCCAAAAGCAAGTAGCATTAATGCAATGTTTTTGAAGATAGATTCTTCTGGAGTCATCGAAATCATTTCGCCAAAACAACCACAGTTTTCAGTGTTTCCTATACTCCACAAATAAATTAAATGTACGGTAAAACCCAGGAGTAAAAATTGAGAAAACAACAGTAATTTTCGTGTGTAAAAAGGGAGTAATAAAGCCGCTCCTAAGGCAAATTCTAAGCCGATAAAAAAGCGGCTTAAGTACCTTGCCAAATTTCGGCTACTGGCTATACCTTGATCCATCAAGGTGATTTCGAAATATCCAGGGGCAATAAATTTTGTGTAGGCTGAAAAGAGAAAACTTAGAGCGAATAAGATTCTTAAAAAACTTACTTTTCCCATAATGTCTTTGGTTTTACACCTCAAAGCTACAAAACTTTAGTTTTAAGGAAAAAGCCATCTTTCAAAGCCTTATATTTGCATTGCTATGAAAGACGGCGCCGTATGAAACACATTAGAAATTTTTGCATTATCGCACATATCGACCACGGGAAAAGCACCCTGGCCGACCGCCTGCTCGATTTTACAGGAGCAGTAAGTGATCGTGAAAAGCAAGATCAGCTCTTAGACAATATGGATTTAGAACGCGAACGCGGGATTACCATTAAGTCACATGCCATTCAAATGGAATACACCCACGAAGGGCAAGAATATGTACTCAATTTAATTGACACCCCCGGCCACGTGGACTTTTCTTATGAAGTCTCTCGTTCTATTGCCGCCTGTGAAGGTGCTTTATTAATTGTTGATGCGGCACAAAGTATTCAAGCGCAAACCATTTCAAATCTTTATCTAGCCCTAGACAATGATTTAGAAATTATTCCCGTGCTCAATAAAGTTGATTTACCCTCTGCTAACCCAGAAGAGGTAACAGACGATATCGTTGATCTATTAGGCTGTAAGCCTGAAGAAGTGATTCCTGCATCTGCAAAAACAGGGCTAGGAATTCAAGACATTTTAACCGCAATTATTGACCGTGTCCCAGCTCCAAAAGGGAGTATAGACGAACCGCTTCAAGCCTTGATTTTTGACTCGGTATACAATCCTTTTCGCGGAGTAGAGACTTATTTCCGTGTGATTAATGGGTCCATTAAAAAGGGACAGAAGATTCAATTTATTGCCACCGAAAAAAACTATAACGCCGACGAGATTGGAACGCTAAAGCTCAATCAAGAACCCAAAAAAGAAATCTTTGCAGGAGACGTAGGCTACCTAATCACTGGAATCAAAGAAGCCAAAGAAGTTAAGGTAGGAGATACCATTACCACACCAGATAACCCCACACAAAATGCCATTGAAGGTTTTGAAGAAGTCAAGCCCATGGTCTTTGCTGGAATTTATCCTGTGGACACAGAGGATTATGAAGAGTTGCGTGCTTCTATGGAAAAACTTCAACTTAACGATGCGTCTTTAGTCTTTTTACCAGAAAGTTCTGCGGCCCTAGGTTTTGGTTTCCGTTGTGGGTTTTTAGGGATGTTACACCTTGAAATCATTCAAGAGCGTCTAGAGCGAGAATTCAATATGACCGTTATCACAACCGTGCCTAACGTGTCTTATAAGGCTTACACCAAAAAAGATCCCGATGCTGTTATCATGGTCAATAACCCTTCTGATCTTCCAGACCCTTCTGGGATGGATCGCGTTGAGGAGCCATATATTCGTGCAAGCATCATTACAAAATCTGATTTTGTTGGAAACGTAATGTCGCTTTGTATTGAAAAACGCGGGCAGATTACTAACCAAACTTATTTAACGCCAGAGCGTGTTGAATTGACTTTTGATATGCCGCTGGCCGAGATTGTCTTTGACTTTTATGACCGTTTAAAAACGGTTTCTAAAGGCTATGCTTCTTTCGATTATTCTCCCATTGGGATGCGTGCCTCTAAACTGGTCAAAGTCGATATCTTGTTAAACGCCAATCAAGTGGATGCGCTTTCTGCATTAATCCACGCAGACAATGCCTATACCATAGGAAAAAAGATGTGTGAAAAACTGCGCGAGTTGATTCCGCGTCAGCAATTTGACATTCCGATTCAAGCGGCCATTGGTGCGAAAATCATTTCGCGTGAAACCATCAAAGCCCTGCGAAAAGATGTTACAGCAAAATGTTATGGGGGAGATATTTCGCGTAAGCGTAAACTCCTTGAAAAACAGAAAAAAGGGAAAAAGAAAATGCGCCAAGTTGGAAATGTAGAGATCCCTCAACAGGCCTTTATGGCGGTATTGAAGTTGAATGACTAATCATGTTGATTCGACTAGTCGAAACTACGCTTGATTTAACTCGTATTCTCACGCTTCAAAAAAAGAATACCAAAACGGCTGTTCCCATAGCAGAAGTAGAGCAGCAAGGTTTTATAACGGTTGAACACAGCCTTGCGCAGCTTGAAAAAATGCAAGCACTTATCCCACAGATTATCGCTGTTGAGCAAGATCGCCTCGCAGGATATGCCCTGGTGATGTCGCGAGAATTAAAAACAAGCATTCCTGTACTGAAGCCCATGTTTGAGCTATTAGACACATTGCACTACAATGACAAGGCAGTAAAAGACCTCTCTTATTATGTGATGGGACAGATTTGTGTAGCCAAAGATTATAGAGGACAAGGGGTTTTTCGACAACTCTATACCGCGCACAAAACCATTCTTTCAAAACAATACGATTACTGTATTACAGAAATTTCTACCAGCAATCTAAGGTCGATGCAAGCTCATTCTGCTGTAGGTTTTAAACAATTGCATCGCTTTACAGATGCTCAAGACAAGTGGAATATCGTGATCTGGGATTGGACAAAATAACAGAACTTTTCCTACCTTAGACGGAAAGCTCAAACAGCTCTATGGAACTTATTTTACTTGGAATCATTGCCCTTTTAGTAGGGGTTAACCTCTTTCTTTTGCTCAAACAAAAAGGTAAGGGTGAGGGAACTAATGCGCTTAATGCGTTGATTAAATTCGAACAGCAATTAGCGCAAATTGAAAAACAGGTCAAAGATGATGCGCAACGCAATCGCGAAGAAAGTCAAGGGGCCTTTAAGCTGCAACGAGAAGAATTAACCAAGTCTCTCGCACAGTTTGAAGAGCGTTTTGAAAACAATTCAAGGCGATTAAATGAAATCCTCAAAGAGCGTTTTACTGCGCTTAATGAAAAGCAAACCCAACTTAATGCAGAGGCAGAAAAGCGCATTAAAGACGTAAGGGATATCGTAGAAAAACAACTAAAAGAATTACGTGAAGACAACAGCAAACAACTAGCTGAAGTCAATAAAACGGTGAATGAAAAGCTGCAAAAAACCCTAAATGATCGTTTAAGTCAATCTTTTGAAACAGTAGGAAAACAACTTAAATCTGTACAAGAAGGTTTAGGCGAAATGAAAACTTTGGCCACAGATGTGGGTGGCCTTAAAAAGGTGCTGAGTAATGTAAAAATGCGCGGGGGTTTAGGAGAAGTTCAACTCGCTATGCTATTAGAAAATATTTTAGCCCCTGATCAATATGAAGCGAATGTGAAAACGAAAGCCGGTAGCGATGCCAATGTCGAATTCGCGATCAAGTTACCCGGGAAAGACGACATCAACTCTACCGTGTGGATTCCTGTGGATGCTAAGTTCCCTAAGGATGTCTATGAACACCTGCAAAACGCTTATGATGATGGGAATCCAGTGCTTGTAGAACAAGCCCAAAAGGAATTGGAAAATACCATTAAAAAAATGGCCAAAGACATTCGGGATAAATATCTAGACCCACCCAATACAACAGACTTTGGAATCATGTTCTTGCCCTTTGAAGGCATCTATGCAGAGGTGGTTCGAAAAGCCGCTTTGTTGGAAACCTTACAACGCGATTACAAGATTATCGTAACTGGCCCCACTACCCTTGCGGCCATACTCAACAGTTTGCAAATGGGCTTTAAAACCCTGGCCATTCAAAAGCGATCTAGTGAGGTGTGGACCGTGTTAGGAGAGGTGAAAAAAGAGTTTACCAACTTTGGGGGAATGATGCAAAAAGCACAAAAGAACATACAAACCGGTTTAAATCAACTGGATGATGTGATGGGCGTAAGAACCCGCGCCATTGAAAGAAAATTAAAAGATGTAAGCTCTTTAGACGAAGGGTCTGCACAAGCAAAAATAAGCAGCCCTATTGAAGATAACTTGCTCGACTTTGATCAAGATTAAAAAATGAAACTGGTCCAGACCAATCAAACCTCAAAAGACTTTCAACAATTGGTAGCGCTTTTAGACGCAGAGCTGGCGATTCGCGATGGAGACGATCATGATTTCTATCACCAGTTCAATGGGATTGATGCTTTAGATCATGTTGTTGTGGCTTATTCAAACAATAAAGCTGTAAGTTGTGGTGCCTTTAAAGTGCGCAATAAACAGCAGGTTGAAATCAAACGCATGTATGTTTTGCCCGCTGCGCGGAAAAAAGGCTATGCTGCGGCGATTTTATCTGCCTTAGAAACATGGGCGACCGATAAAGGTTTTGGCGAAGCCATCCTAGAAACGGGAAAAGCACAAATAGAAGCCCTCTCTTTCTATCCTAAACAAGGCTATCTCGTGATCCCAAACTTCCCTCCCTATAAAGGCATCGATAATTCTGTTTGCTTTCGCAAGCCGCTTATTTGATCGTTTTTATTTTTTTATTATGGATATTTTAATAGATGTGTCCAAAAAATTGCCTGCTTTAGGGAATTCGAGGCTAAGTTTTTGTCTTGTGAATTTAATAAAATAAAAAATGGTCATTATCTTCACTAATTATACAATTAGATGGAATTTACACCAAAAACAGGCATAAAGGGCTTAATTGAAAATTGGCGGGGAGATGTAATCGCTGCGATCAGTGTTGCGCTTATTGCACTGCCTTTATCATTAGGAATTGCCCTAGCGGCAGGAGCCCCGGCGATGGCTGGAATTTGGTCTGCTGTTGTTGGAGGGGTAGTTACAACCCTTTATAGAGGCGGACATGTATCAGTCAATGGACCCGCAAAAGGCGTGATCGCTGTAATCCTTTATGGTATTACCGTAATGGATGACGGTTCTGGGCAAGCCTTTAATTATGTGTTGGCAGCCATTGTTGTTTCTGGAGCAATACAAGTGCTGCTGGGGGTTTTAAAATTAGGACGCTTAGCGGATATTTTTCACTCTTCTGTTATTCACGGTCTTTTAGCCGCTATTGGGATTATCATTTTTGCAAAGCAAATTCACGTTGCCTTAGGGACACATTCTGATAGCCCAAATATCATACAAAACCTTGTAGACGCTGTCCTTTACTTGCCAGAAGCCAATCCTTTTGTGGTGGTTATTTCAATTGTGGGGCTGCTGCTGTCGCTCTTTCACTCAAAGATAAGTTTTCGGGTTTTTCAATTTTTTCCTGCACCCATCTGGGTGATCGCTTTTTCGATTCCTTTTGTTTATTTCTTTAATTTCTTTGAGCAACACAGCATGAATTTTCTGGGAAGAGCCTATGAGGTAGGCCCAAATCTATTGTTAGATATTCCCGATAATTTTACCGATTCTATCATGCACCCCAATTTTGGGATGATTAACACGCTTGAATTTTGGATCACGGTCTTTTCTATCCTCATCATTACCAGTATTGAGTCCTTGGCCATCGCAAAAGCCGTAGATAAAATTGATCCATATAAACGAAAAACAGACCTCAATAAAGATCTAACGGGAATTGGTTTAAGCACCATGGCCGCTGGATTGATTGGTGGCTTGCCTATTATTGCGGTAATTATTCGCAGCACCGTCAACATTCATAACGGAGCTAAAACAAAGTGGTCAAATTTATACCAGGGAGTGTTTCTGTTGATCTTAATTGTTGCTTTAAGCCCTATCATGAAACAAGTACCTTTATGTGCTTTTGCCATTTTACTGGTTTACACCGGGTTTAAATTGGCTTCGCCTGCTGTGTTTAAACAAGTGTATAATCAAGGGCCTGAACAGATCATTTTCTTTGTTTTTACCATGGTTTTAACCCTTTATACCAATCTACTCATTGGCTTGGTCGGCGGGTCAATTTTGGTTTTAGCAAGCCATATGTTGCTAGCCAAAGAGCCCATTGGTCAGTTTTTTAGAATGACCTATCGCGCTGGGTCAAGCGTGAGTGAAAATCAAGACGGGAGTTATGATTTGAAAATCAAAGGGATTGCAAATTTCTTAGGGATTCTTAAAGTCGATAAACTCATCCAAGAAATTCCTGCTGGGGCAGATGTCAACATCAATTTGTCTGAAACCCGATTAGTGGGGATGACTTATATGGAGTATTTAGTCGACTACTTAAGAATACAAAAAGAGTCTGGAGGGAACGTTGTTATCAAAGGTTTGGATTCGCATGTTTCCTATTCTACGCATAATAGGGCCTTAAAAATTTCTTTGAACAATGCCGCTCCAAAGTTATCTCCTAGGCAAATTCGATTACAAAACATCGCTAACGAAAACAACTATTCTTTTAACTACAAAGTGGAGTGGGACACGAACTATCTTAAAAAATTCCACTTCTTTGAAATTCGTCCAATCGAACGAAAATCAAATTCTCTAAAGGGTGTCTTTGAGGAAATCAATATGTCTTGGGAAATTTCTGACGTTACCTTTAATGAAGGAGACGCTTTTTCTGCAGAGACCTTCAACACTACCCTAATGGTGTTAAAAATAAACAACGAGATTCCTGTTTTCACCATGGAAAAGGAAGGCTTGTTTGAAAAAATATTTGACCGGGTCATGGCCTTTACTGGATTTAAGGACATCGACTTTGAAATGTACCCCGACTTCTCTAAACGCTTTCTGATTACTGGAAGAGAAGAAGCAGAAATACGCGCGTTTTTTACCGACGAGCTGATTCGCTTTTTTGAAAACCGCCAGATATACCATATCGAAAGTAATGGAGAAGCATTAATCCTTTTTAGTAAAGTCAAATTAGCACGTACAGATGAAACAATCGCGCTGATTGATTATACCAAAGATTTAGCCAAACTCTTAGCATAAAATGACAACCTATGAAACCTGTTTTACTTCTTTTTTCTAGCCTTTTTACTTTAAGCTGTCTTGCACAACAAACCATTGGTGGTGTAGAACGACTTGACCCTTTATTAGACAACTTAATTGATTCTTCCGCTAAAGTAGAAATCCTTGCCGATGGCTTTAGCTGGTCAGAGGGACCTGTCTGGGTGCCTCAACTCAATGCTGTTTTATTTACAGATGTCCCCAAAAACAAATTATACCAATGGGATGAAACCAATGGTTTGACCATTTATCTGGACCCAAGTGGTTATACCGGCTATGCGCCCAATGAAAAAAAAGCCGGCGGTAATGGATTAATCCTTGATTCAGAAGGAAACCTGTTGATCGCCCAACACGGCGATAGAAGAATCGCAAAAGTAATGGCGCCGCTTGATCAACCGGGAGCCTTTACAACTGTGGTCGATCGTTTTGAAGGAAAGCGCTTTCATTCTCCGAATGATCTCATTCTACACAGCAATGGGGACCTCTATTTTACAGATCCACCTTATGGTTTAAAAGGGGATGATGACCCTCTAAGAGAACTCCTAACAAATGGGGTATATCGCTTAAGCAAAAACGGGGAGCTTTCTCTTCTTTATAGCCAACTCAACCGACCCAATGGCCTAGCCCTATCACCAGATGAAAAAACTTTATATGTAGCTAACTCTGACGCAAAACGCAATCTATGGATGGCTTTTGATCTTGTCGATGGAAAACTCCTTAACGAGCGCGTCTTTTTTGATTCCACGTCAATTGATCGCCCAGGACTGGCTGATGGGTTGAAAGTCAACAAAAACGGCTATGTCTTTGCTACTGGTCCTGGTGGGGTACTTGTCTTAAGCCCTGAAGGGAAACACCTAGGCACTATTCTCACCGAAGAGCGCACCGCAAACTGCGCCTTTAATGAAGATGAATCTGTCTTGTACATGACCTCTCACCGTTATTTAACCAGAATCAAACTAAAAAAATAAATGCGACTCCACGCCATAGAAACAGGACACTTTAAACTAGATGGTGGTGCCATGTTTGGGGTGGTGCCAAAAGCGCTTTGGGAAAGAACAAACCCTGCAGACAAGTACAATCGCATTGATATGGCTGCGCGCTCTTTGTTGATTGAAGACGGCAATCGATTGATTCTTATTGATACAGGACTAGGCAATAAACAAAGTGATAAATTCTTTTCTCACTATTCCTTGTGGGGCGGATATGATTTAGTGAGTTCCCTTGCTAAAGCGGGCTTTCATCCAGACGACATCACCGATGTTGTATTTACGCACTTACACTTTGATCATTGTGGTGGCGCCATTGTGCGCAATAAAAAGGGCGTTTATGAGCCGGCCTTTAAAAATGCACACTTTTGGTCACATAAAGATCATTGGCAGTGGGCTACTGAACCCAATGTAAGAGAAAAAGCATCCTTTCTTCCAGAAAATATTCAACCCATTCAAGAAAGTGGACAATTGAATTTACTGGATAGTAGTGCTACTCCCTTAGGCTTTGAAGTCTTGTTAATGGATGGTCATACCGAAAAACAAATGCTCCCAGTAATCGAGTATAAAGGGAAAACTATTGTCTTTGCAGCAGACCTTATCCCCACTGCTGGTCACCTGCCTATTCCCTATGTTATGGGATATGATACTAGGCCATTATTAACCTTAACCGAAAAAGAAAGTTTTCTAAAAGCCGCGGTTGAAAAAGACTCCCTTTTGTTCCTAGAACACGATGCTCACAACGAACTTATTTCCCTTAAAAACACCGAAAAAGGGGTGCGCTTAGACAAGACATTTACCTTAAATTCTTATTTCCATTAAAGAGGAACTCCTTATCTTTAAATGCTTTAAACATTTCATACATGAAAAACATATTCTTTGCCCTTACGCTGCTGTATACTAGTCTCGTTTCTGCACAATACTGGCAACAGGCCGTGGATTATACCATAGCGGTTGAACTGGATCATGAAACAGCACAATACGAAGGTACCCAAAGCGTTGTTTACACCAACAACTCTCCTGAAACCCTACACAAGGTTTTCTTTCACCAATACTTTAACGCTTTTAAACCCGGAAGCGAAATGGCCATTCGTCTTAAAAATGCTGGTGATAAAAACGGTCGTTTTAAGGTAGACATTGATTCCCTTAGTCCAAAACAACAAGGCTTTTTAAAAGTAAGTGGACTAACCCAAGATGGTGCAAAGACAACGGTTGTAGATAGCGAAACCATCCTTGAAGTAAGCTTAGCCAAGGCTTTAGCGCCTGGAGAAAGTACCACTTTTAAAATGTCGTTTGAAGGACAAGTCCCTGATGTGATTCGTCGAGCGGGAAAAAACTCAAAAGAAGGCATCGCTTTTTCTATGGCACAGTGGTATCCTAAAATGGCGGAATATGACTATGAAGGATGGAACGCTGATCCTTACACCGGGAGAGAGTTTCACGGGGTATGGGGGGATTTTGATGTGAAAATAACCCTTGATAAAGACTTTACTGTCGCGGCAAGTGGATATTTACAAAACGCTGACGATATAGGACGTGGCTACAGCGATCGCAAAAAAGCCAAAAGCAAAAAAGGAAAAATCACCTGGCATTATATCGCGCCTAATGTACATGATTTTACTTGGGCCGCTGATACTGACTACATTCATGATACCTACCCTGGGCCAAATGATGTTAGCCTTCATTTTTTCTATAAAAACAATCCAGATATTATTGAAAACTGGAAGAAGTTGCAGCCCATCACGGCTAAGTTGATGGAGTATTTCAACGAGAAAATAGGTCCCTATCCTTACAAACAATATTCTGTTGTTCACGGTGGAGACGGCGGTATGGAATATGCCATGCTAACTTTAATTACAGGAAACAGAAAGTTTGGCTCTTTAGTGGGGGTAACTGCACACGAGCTAGCCCACTCATGGTTTCAACATATATTAGCCACAAATGAAACCAAACACGAATGGATGGACGAAGGCTTTACTTCTTTTATTTCTACCCTTGCGGAAAATGAAGTGTTAGAAGAGAATAAAGAATTTCCGCTTGCGGGTTCTTATCGTGGATATTATGGTTTAGCAACTTCTGGCGTTGAAATGCCTCAAGCAACTAATGCGAATCGTTATGAACACAACTATGCTTATGAAAGAGCTGCTTATAGTAAAGGGGCGGTTTTCTTAGGACAGCTGGGCTACATCATTGGGCAAGACAAGCTTTTTAAAACCTTGCAAACCTATTATGATGAATGGAAGTTCAAACACCCGCTACCCAATGATCTTAGGGTAATTGCCGAACGTGTTTCTGGGATACAATTACAATGGTATTTAACCGATTGGACCCAAACCACCAATACAATTGATTATGCCATTGAGGCCGTAAATGCGACAGAAAACGGAACCGAAATTCATTTAGAGCGCAAAGAATTAATGCCCATGCCACAAGAGGTTTTAATTCAATTTAAAGATGGAAGTACTGCCTTGCATTACATCCCGATTTCTTTAATGAGAGGGGAAAAAGAAAACACCTATGAGCTTGAGTGGGTGCAAGAAAAAGACTGGACTTGGGCGAATCCTAAATACTCTTTTACCATTGATCAACCAAAAGAAAACATTGAAGCCATCGTTTTAGATCCTAGTAATTTAATGGCCGATATCGACAAGAGTAACAACTATTATGTCGCAGACGAAAAATGATTTCAACCTTAAACGGTTAAAAAGTAAATATGCTATTGAGCACCTTTTTACAGAAGGAAAGGTGTTGAGTACAAAGCATTTAATTTTTCGTGTAACAAAGCAAAAAGAAGCATCGACATTTTATGCTGGGGTCTCTGTTTCTAAAAGAAACTTTAAAAAAGCGGTTGACCGCAACCGTATTAAAAGACAATTAAGGGTTGCGTTAAAAGCACAGGAACACCTTTTGTCTTTCCCTGGAAATGGAATGCTTATCTTTAAAGGAAGAAGGCAATTGTCCACCCCATCGATCATAGCAGAAACTCAGCGCCTACTTGAACAGCTTTAACGATGGAAAGTGTTTCTCCCTTAGAGTTTATCTTGTATGCTTTTACGGCAAACATAAGTCGCTACCTCATCATTTCTGGGGGCTTCTTTTTGGTGTTTTACCTCTTGATCAAAAAGCGTATAAAGCACAAAAAACTTCAAGCAAAATTCCCAAAAAGCAAAGATTACTTTAGAGAAGTTAGTTACTCTATTTTGACGCTTAGTGTTTTTGTGGGCATTGGTTATTTAATTTTTAAGACTCCTTTGTCGGCCTATACTCTTCGGTATGAAAATATCTCAGACTGGGGTTGGGGCTATTGGTGGATTAGTGTGTTTGCCATGATCTTTATCCACGACACTTATTTCTACTGGACCCATCGAGCAATGCATCATCCCAAACTGTATCGCTTTGTGCATTTGGTACATCATCAATCGCGTAATCCCTCTCCCTGGGCGGCCTTTGCTTTCCACCCGCTAGAAGCGGTGGTTGAAGCAGGGATTGTTTTTGTAATCGCCTTTATACTGCCTTTCCATGGAACGGCTTTATTGGCTTTTTTAATTTTTATGACTTTTTACAATGCCTATGGGCATCTGGGCTATGAATTGTATTCTAAAAACTTTCTTCGCTCTGCCTTGGGGCGCTGGGTAAATACTTCTGTCGCCCACAACCATCACCACGAAAAGTTTAACGGCAACTATGGTTTGTACTTTTTGTTTTGGGATCGATGGATGGGAACCTTAAGAGAAGACTATGATGCTGTTTTTGTTGAACAGAAATAAAGTATTCTGTGTTTTTTAGAAGAAAACGTTAAACGGTTTGATATAAGGAGAATATCTGTTTTCTTTGCGCTATATGAAAACACCTTTCCCTTCCTTGCTTTTATCAGCACAATTGTTTTGTCTATTACTCCTCTCTTGTGGTGAAGAAAACAACAATAATCCTTTGGATGATTCTCCCGCAGCTTTGCACCCTGCGTTTGCTGCTTTTGATCAAGACAGTTTTGATATTGTCTTAAACGGAAATCAAGTCACCATAGAGACCAATGGCTTGCCTAATCACACTTCTCCTTATTGGTCAAATACAACCGCGCGAAGCTCTAACGGACCTAATGGTGGAGCGTTAGTCACTCCTGCTGCTGCACAAAACCACCCCCTATTTGTTGCGCCTGTTGCAACAGACTATCAACGTATGTCTCCCGGAAATATTGATGATTTTAACGGCTCTTACAGCCTTACGGTCTCTGCTAATCCATCAAAAGCCAGCTCCTCTTCTAGAACGGGTCTTGGTGCAATAGGAATGGCGGTAAGTGGTGCGGTGATCTATAACGATCAAGAAGGACCTAATGTCCCGCTAGACAATGCCATTGGCTCTTTTGATTATTCTGCAGCACATACTGGTCCGCAAAGTTATCACTACCACCTTGAACCAAAGGCCTTTTCAAATGATGACGATGCATTGATCGGTATTATCGCAGATGGCTTCTTTATCTATGGCAGAAAATGCACCTCAACAGGAGGCTATCCTACAGACTTAGATGCTTCTGGAGGGCATAGCAGCACAACCGCTTACAACAGCGAAGAAGAATACCATTACCATATCATGAACGAACGTTATCTAAATCAATATTACGTTTTATTCCCAGGAAATTATCAAGGCAATGCAACTGCGATTCGTTAGTCTTTTATTTCTCCTCTACTGCTTTTCTGCGTGTAAAGAAAAGCCGCAAGATGCAGCTGTAATCACTGTAGAAAAATCTTCTTTAAAGCGGGATGCAAAAACAGGCGTTCTCTTCAATAATCAGACCCCGTTTACTGGGAAAGCACAACGCCATTATCCCACAGGAACACTAGCAGAAGAAACCCACTATGTCAATGGAATTAAGCAGGGTCTAATGTTAAAATGGTTCCCTTCAGGGAACCAAAGTTACTCAGCCTACTATCAAAACGGACAGCGAACTGGAGAGGTAAAAAGCTGGTGGAGCAATGGTCAGCTGCGTTCTTTAGCGCAGTATGAAAATGGCATCGCTCATGGCATGCAACAAGAATGGTACAAAAGCGGACAAATATTTAAACAATCTACCTTAGTCAAGGGACAAGAAGAAGGCCTGCAACAAGCGTGGAGAGAAAACGGAAAACTGTATAATAACTATGAAGCAAAAGAGGGGCGCATCTATGGACTAAAGCGATCAAACTTGTGCTTTGAATTACAAGATGAACAGATTACAGCAAATTAGTTTTGGGATATGCTTTGTTTTTTTGGCTGCTTGCCAGCCTCAAAAAAACACTGCTTTGCCTTATTATAACGATCCTTTTTTTACGCCACAATGGATTTCAAAAGACGATAAACAACTCGATACTTTTCACCGCATTTCTCCTTTTTCTCTGCTCAATCAAGCGGGAGATACGGTGACCAATTCCACCTTTGCCAACAAGATTTATGTCGCAGATTTCTTTTTTACCCGTTGCCCCGGAATATGTCCAAAAATGACCGAAAATATGTCCCTAGTGCAAGCGGCATTTCTTGACGATCCAGAGGTGCTTTTAATATCGCATTCTGTTACGCCAAATCAAGACAGTGAAGAAGTGCTTAAAGAATATGCTAAGGCGAAAGGAGTGCTAAGTGGAAAATGGCATTTGGTTACGGGAAACCGTGCAGAGATCTATCGCTTAGGAAGAGAGGATTATTTTGTCGAAGAAGATTTAGGGTTGGATAAAAAGGAAGATGATTTTATTCACACCGAAAACTTCGTGTTGATCGACTTTAATGGTCATATCAGGGGGATCTATAATGGATTGAATAAAGCCTCTGTCAATCAATTGATCGCAGACATTGGGCAATTGAAAGACGACCACTAGTCTCCTTCTTTTTAAAAACTAACTCCTTTTTTATTACTTTTATATTGATTGTTTATCCCCATCTAAACAATTGATTGTCTCTATTATTGTTATAACCTTAAATCTTAACCTATGAAATTCGCTTTATCCTTACTGTTTTTTGGTGCATTTGCCTTTGCACAAAGTCCTTCAAACTATCACAATGACCGTGATGAAAGTCACCTGTGTGGACCTTTTCAAATTGAAGCCATTGAAAAGGACAGTCTCTATGCTTCATGGTTCCAAAAAAACTACACTGCTATCGAAGCCCCTTCAAACATCCCTAAATGGGTAGAAAAACTAGATGACACCACCGTTGAAATTTATATGGGTACCTGGTGTGGAGACAGTAAAAAGTGGGTGCCTCGCTTTTTAAAGCTGTGGGATGCTTATGGTCTCGACCGATCAAAGCTTCAATTTACTGCGCTGTATGACACGGATGAAAAATACAAACAAGGGCCAAACGGAGAAGAAAAAGGAAAGAAAATTCACCGTGTACCCACCTTTATTTTTAAAAGAGACGGAACAGAATATGCACGTATTGTTGAATCGCCGAGAAATGATTTAAAAACCGACCTCCAACAAATCGCCTTAGGAGTTTCCTCTGAACCCAATTATAGAGGCGCAAGCTATCTGATCGATGTATTAGAAAAAATGACACCAGAAGAAATCTATAAAGATGTTAACCGTTACTTTTCAAAATGCTATGATCTTGTTTGTAAAAGCCGAGAATTAAATACGCTAGTATTTGTTTTTTTACGCGCAGGGGAAATTGAAAAAGCGTTTTTAACCTTTAACTTTAATCGTCACTATTTTAAAAACGAGGCTTATGTACATGCGAGTATGGCAGAAGCTTTTCAGATTAATAATGACAAAGAAAAAGCCATTAATAACTATAAGAAAGCACTCGAGCTTGATCCCGAAAACAAAAAAATTAAAGAAAAAATAGCTGTCTTAGAAAAAGAGATTCAAAAATAATTTACTCTAAAATCATCCCAATATGAGGGATGTCGTCTTCTAAATAACTTTCGCCGGTGGCCTTAAAACCGTGCTCATTATAAAACTTTTCTAAATGAGCCTGCGCCGATATTTTGACGGCCTGGCCAGGAAAATTTTTTTTACATACAGCTATAGAAAAGTCAACTAAGGCATGGCCGTAGCTTTTTCCGCGAACAGATGGAGAAGTTACTACTCTACCGATTGAAGCGT
>JBDNAJ010000138.1:0-5450 GCA_039768455.1 Candidatus Arcticimaribacter sp. | reverse complement strand
TATAAAACGTGTAGATATTTCTCTTCCTCTACTAGCAACATTACGTGGTATTGTTGCATCTGTATTAGTTGGTGTCCATGCATCTAAAGCCGCAACAACTGAGTTTGAGTCTCCATTAAATAGCTGAACATTAGTAAGGTTTAAAATCTCTCCACCTTGAGCACCTTGGAAAAATATATTTAAATCCCAATTCTTATAACTTAAGTTATTTGTAAGACCCCAAGTGAAATCTGGATTAGGATCACCTATAATCATTAAATCATTTGAATCAATCGAACCATTTCCATCTACGTCTGTAAATAATGGATCTCCAGGAGCGTTAAACGTCCCTACAAAACCTGTCCCATCTGGAGCTGTACCTCCTTGGTATATACCTTGGTAATCCATACCCCAGAAAAGACCAACAGCTTGTCCTTCACTTAAGATATAAGTATCCTTACCAGCAAAATATGCAGGAGCAGCGCTTCCGATGATGTCAGCACCGTCATTAAGAGTCACTACTTTATTTTCATTTGCCGATAAGTTGAAATTTGTTGTCCAACTAAAGTTATCCTTAGAAATGTTTCTTGAGTCAATAGAAACCTCAAATCCTGAGTTATTAATTTCACCTACGTTACCGAAAGACTGTAAATTAGATGCTCCAAGATAAATTGGATTAGAAGTAGTCTCTAATAGAAGATCTTTAGTGTCAATATTATAATAATCAACAGAAATTGAAACCATTCCGTTTAATAAACCTAAATCCACACCAATGTTAGTCTGGTAAGAAGATTCCCATTTTAAATCCGGATTAGCTTCTTGACTTAATGAAAAAGAAGGATCTAGATCTACAGCAGTTGCTGATACAAGAGCGATTTGCTGTAAAGACTGATAAGCTGAAATTGCCTGGTTACCAGTTACCCCATAACTAGCTCTTAACTTCAAGTTAGAGATCGTTTCGTTATCTTTTAAAAACTCTTCATTAGATATCTTCCATCCTATTGCTCCAGAAGGAAAAACAGAGTATTTCTCATTTTCAGCAAATTTCGACGATCCATCTCGTCTTATTGTAGCAGTTAATAAGTATTTATTATTGTAATCATAGTTTATCCTTCCAAATTGTGATTGAATTTCAGATTCATTAAAGTTTGAATATACTCTTCGAGTTTGAAGTTGACCAGCACCCAAGTTATAAAAGCTTAAGTCATCCGAAAGAAGCTGTTCAGTTCGCGCACCTAAGTACATCATATCTGATTTTTGGTAAGAATAACCGGCTAATACCGTTAAAGATCCTTTACCTAACTCAGAGCTATATGTCAAATAATTCTCACTCAAAAGGCTGGTTCTTCTCCAATTATCTAATTGTGCATAACCTTCTGAAAGCACGAACGTTTGTGGTTTGAATCTTCCTAAAGTTTCATTTCTTGAACTGTGTCCGATTGTTGCTTTGAAAGTTAAATTTTCGAGAATCTCATAGCTTGCATAAGCATTAAATCTAAATTCATCTTTGATAGTTTCATTGGTCAACTCATTTGCAACTGCAAAAGGGTTTTCAATACCATCTCCTACATTACTTTGAGTAAATGAACCATCAGCATTATAGATTCCACTATCAGGTGAAAATCTAAATGCCAATCCAACTACATCATCCCCACCACCATTAGCAGTATCTCCAGTTGATTGTGTAAGTATTCCATTTTTAACGCCTCTGCTTCCAAATAGGTTCATCCCTAGTTTAAGCTTATCATTAATTTGTGCATCAACATTTGTTAAGAATGTTATTCTTTCAAAGTCAGAATTTACAATGATTCCATCTTGGTTAAAATAGTTTGCTGAAGCATAAAAATTAATTTTATCTGTTCCTCCAGAAAAAGAAGCTTGGTGGTTTGTCGTACTTCCAGATTGATAAATTAAATCTTGCCAGTCAGTTTCCTCACTACCTTGAACATAACCGGGATTGTAAGACTGTGTATAAGTTGCAAACTGATCTGCATTCATTAAATCCAATTTGTTTGCTGTAGTTTGAGTAGAGTAGTTCGTATTTACTTCTACGTTTAATGAACCTGTTTTACCTTTTTTAGTAGTAACCAATACAACACCTCCAGAACCTCTAGATCCATAGATAGCAGTTGCAGAAGCATCTTTTAACACCTCTATAGATTCAATGTCTCCGGGCTGTGGCATTGTTGCTCCAACAAAACCATCTACTACGATAAGTGGAGCACTACTTGCGCTAATCGATGTATTTCCTCTAACTTTAATACTGATTGGAGCTCCTGGCTCACCACCATTATTAGATTGAACAACAACCCCAGCAGCACGACCTTGCAATGCTTGAGCAGCGTTTAATAATGGAAATGCATTTAATTCTTCAGACTTAACTGAGGCAACAGCACCTGTCAAATCACTTTTCTTACGTGATCCATATCCTGTTACAACGATTTCATCCAATTCATTTAGGTCTTCTTCCAATGATACATTTAAGCTATCCTGTCCAGTATAGACAATAACCTGTGCCAAATATCCTAAATAAGTGAATTCAATACTTTGGTTTTCTTCCACAGTGATGGTGTAGTTCCCATCAAAATCTGAAGTAGTACCATTGCTTGTTCCTTGCACAAGAACTGCAGCACCAGGTATTGGTTGGCCATCAGCTCCTGTAATGATTCCACTTACTTGCGTTTGTGCAAAGGCAAATGCCATCGTACAAAACGTAAATAGTAGCGTTAATTTTGATTTAATTTTCATTAGTTGTTTGTTTGTTTAATATATAAGTAAATAATAAATTCGCCTCAAGAGAGACGATCGCACAAGTGGATGTAAGTAATCAAAATCACTAATCCCCAATGGCGGTGTCCTACTAAAAATTTTTCCTTTTCACAGAAGCAAAAGCGAATGACCCAAGCCTTACTTTTACTATCTTTTATTGATCTAGAAAGCCAAACTGGTAGACCAGATTGGTTTTCCAAATATATTAAAAAAAACAACATGAACAGTTTTAAGGATAAAAAAGTAAGTGAATCAGAATAATTACAGCCGTTAAATGGTTAAATCCCCCATTAGTGTACAAAAATTCACTCAATTTTACTTGGTAAAAAATTCTGCAAATATACTATTCGATATTATAGCAGTACTGGTAAAGATCTTTAAAATGTTTTTTCATCGCTGTTTTAGCCTGATCAGGATTTTGTTCACGGATAGCATCTACAATAGCTTTGTGTTCTTGTATTCCTTTAAAAGCGGTGTCTTTATCACAGACATGATGCTTTTCAAAGTTGGTGATTATCTCTGGAGTAATCTTTAACATAAAAGTGTTTAAAGTCGTATTAGCGCTTGCTTTCGCAATGGCTAGGTGGAACAAGAGGTCTTCTTGAACGGCGTCTTCTCCTCTTATAACTTTATCAGAATAATCTGCAAGCGTATTTTCAAGATGAATTAAATCATCAGTAGTTCTTCTTAATGCTGCCTGTTTTACCCCTTTTAATTCTAAAAAAATACGGGCTTCAACAAGGTCTTTAAACGATGGTATAGCTAATCCTAAGATATCATCAATCATCCCATTCATCGCAGTAATTCCTATATCTGCAACAAAAGTTCCGCTTTGCGGAATAGATTTCACTAAACCGTATAATTCAAGTGTTTGTAATGCTTCGCGTAAATTAGAACGAGAGACACCAAATTTTTCGGCCAACATGCGTTCAGATGGAAGCTTATCTCCTGGCTCGAAATTCTTAAAATTAATGAGTTCTTTCAGATTTAAAATAATCTGTTTCTGAACTTCTTGTAATTGACTATCAATTAGCATAATCTTTCAATTAATGGTTTAGCAAAACTAAACTTTATTTTTGATAACATAATTAATAAGACACTTTTGCAATAAAATAAACATTTATGCAAAACCTTTCATTAGTAATTCAATCTATAATTGCTAGAGGTTTCACCAAAATTGGATATCCAACTGCAAACTAATCTTCCCTTTATTAGGTCAATCTTTGTCAATCAATAAGCAATATTAGCCTGTGAAGAAAACGCCCCAGTAGATTCTTCTACTGGAGCATCATCTAGACTACTATTTGATTCAAGATACATTCATATTCTACTTGGATATTTGGTCAATCCGTGACTTTTTTACAACTATTGCTAAGTAGTAAATGTTATAAAAGAGTATTGAACCTATATAACACCAAGCTTGAATCTTTATTCATTAACTAATAATAACTTAATCTGCTGGATAAATTTTAACATTATCAACAAATGCATCACGATCATTTACTGCGTAAATAAAGATTGAAACTTCCCCTACAGCATTTGATCTAAATCTTTCGATAACTGTTGTTCCGCCAGAACAACCATTATCTGCGAACTTACCTTTTGCTTCAGTTCCAACATGCTTAACTAAAGGGTTACTAGCAAGTGCAACATCGCTATCACTATAGTGACCATTCAATATTAATCCAACAATACTATTGGTGTCTGGTCCTCCTGTTTTAATCGCATATTCATATTCGAATATGTAATCTGCATTTGGAGTTAGTGTAACCGCTTGGTAAGCGTATCGAGTAGAACCTGCACGAGCAGATCCATCAGGATTTGCGCGTTGGCTAGAAGACCATTTAGCCCCTCTTGTTTTAGAACCATTGTCAGATCCATCATAATTGGTACAAGACCCATCACTAGAACCACTAAATGGATTTGAGCTACCGGGGGTATTAGCGATTTTCCATGGTCCGTATGTATCACTTGATCCTCCGTTAAAGTGTCCCCATAAGATTTCTGGATCAAGAACACCAGCTGGTCCACCCACCGTTACTTCTTTAGTAATAGAAGTTGTCTTATTAATAAAGTTAGTGGTTGTTAATGTTACCATATAAACTCTCTCGACCCCATCATTAGTATAGCTGTGTGTTGGATTCTCATCTGTCGATGTGTTCCCATCTCCAAAATCCCAAAGGTAACTCGTCGCACGCTCAGAAGCGTCTTCAAAAGTTACGTCAAAATCACTCGCAACATCATCGAAAGTAAATTCTGGTAAAGAAATTGGTTCTCTATAGAAATAAACGTTATCCACATTAAGGGTTGCTTCTCCACTTGCTGAACCACCGCTTGCTAATTCAAGAGTAATTGCATCAATTTGAGTAATCCCTTCTTCAGCAAGATCAATCGTTAAACCTGTCCAAGCATCATTTGCTAATGCTTGTTCAAATACTTGACCACCTAAAGAAATTTTCACATTATCAACACCATGACTATGATTAGAATGAAGGTCTAAGTGAAGATAATCAGCAGAAGAACCTGTTCCAAAAACATCTGCCACATTAATTGTTGAACCAAAAGAAATGGTAGCAACATTTGGACTTTGAAGTCTAGAGAACTGAATCACATCATTTCCTGTATCGCCTACTTCACTTTGGTTAAACTCAGAAGAAGTACTTGAATCAAGATCTGCAGAGATACTATTCGAGTATGCGCTA
>JBDNAJ010000137.1:0-3860 GCA_039768455.1 Candidatus Arcticimaribacter sp. | reverse complement strand
TACGCAAATAGAAAATGGTCTCCAGGAGGTGGAAACCAAAGTGGAACCTATGGAAGTTGTGCCAATTAAATATTAATTATAACCTCCAAGATATAATCTTGGAGGTTTTATTTCTCTTATGAAAAAATACTTTCTTGTTATTTGCAGTATCGTAATCTTTTTAAGTTGTCAGGACAAAGATTACAATATCGAGGATTATCCTAGTGAACTAATCATCGACCTCTCAGGAGCTTGTATTCCAGCAGCAATTCCAAACGCAACTCCATCTGGCGATAACACCACTCTAGTTTGGTCTGAAGAATTCAACGACACTGAAATTTGTTTAGATAACTGGAGATTTGAAACAGTTCCACCAAATAACGGTAGCTGGTGGAATAATGAACAACAATATTATACAGATAGAGCACAAAATGCTTCTGTTTTAAATGGCGTACTAAGAATTACAGCAAAAAGAGAAAATTATCGCGGTAAAGAATTTACTTCTGCGAGAATGACAACACAAGGCTTATTTGAATTTACCTATGGGAAAGTACAAGTAAGAGCAAAACTTCCATCCGGTCAAGGTACTTGGCCTGCAATATGGATGCTTGGTGGAAATATTGATACTGTAGGATGGCCTCATTGTGGGGAAATTGATATCATGGAACACGGTGACATTAGACCTGGACTAATATCATCGACTGTACATAGAGCAGGCACAAATGGAGAAGACACCTATCAAAGAGGTGAGACATATATTGAAAATGAAGCAACTGAATTTCATGTTTATGAAGTAGAATGGTCTAATAGTACTATAAAATTTTCAGTTGATGGAGTTCAACACCATACTTATGCTGTATCGCCCGATATGCCTTTTAATCAAAATTTCTTTCTAATTCTTAATGTTGCAATGGGGGGTGATTTTGTTGGAAATACTATTGAACCTGCGTTTACATCTTCCTCAATGGAAATTGACTATGTCAGGGTTTTTCAATAAGTCAAAATATATTTAACCATTTCTTTTAGTGCTTTATATCAGAGCATAAAATCATAAAATATCCTGAAAAGGATGTCAATAATAATGAAAAATACTATCTATTTAGGGAGTAGTCAACTAAATTTTACACCCAAAAATGTAGATTTTAAAAAAGTCAATTTTAAGGAAGAAACCTATTATAAAATTAGCAACGTCAACGCTATGCCACCATTTTTTATGAGTGTGGTAAGTAATTCAAACCACTGGATGTTTATCTCTAGTAATGGAGGATTAACAGCAGGAAGAAAGAACAGCGATATTGCCCTTTTCCCCTATTACACAGATGATAAAATCGTTGAATCCACAGATCACACTGGGAGCAAAACAATACTATTGGTCACTAAAGGGGATAAAACCTTTTTATGGGAACCCTTCTCTACTACCCAAAATAATCTTTATACTGTTGACCGCAATCTTTATAAAAATGCCTATGGAAACAAAGTCATTTTTGAAGAAATCAACCGCGATCTAGGAATTACATTTTCTTATGAATGGAATTCAAGTAATCGTTTTGGCTTTGTACGTAAAGCAAAATTAAGCAACGACAGCGATCAAAATATCAAAGTCGATCTGCTCGATGGATTACAGAATATCCTTCCTTATGGCGTAGGAGAAGACTTGCAAAAGCAAAGCTCTAACCTTGTTGATGCCTATAAAAAAACTGAACTGAATCCTCAAACTGGCGTTGGGATTTATTCGCTCAGTGCTATTATCGTGGATTGTGCAGAACCCAGTGAGGCATTAAAATCAAATGTAGTTTGGTCTACGGGACTAAAAGGAGCTAAAAAATTACTATCATCAACTCAGTTAGATCAATTTAGAAGAGGACAAGCCGTAGTAGAAGAAACAGATATTCGCGCAAAAAGAGGCGCCTATCTCCTTTCAAAACAAATTGAATTAGCAGCTAGCGAAACCGAAAAGTGGACAATAATCGCTGAAGTTAATAAGAGTATCACCGCCCTAATCGCCCTAGAAGAAAACATAATGGATCCCGCCGTTAATGCGCATATCGAGCAAGATATTGAAGCAGGAACACAAGAATTATTAAAATTAGTTGGCGCTGCAGATGGGATTCAATTAACACAAGATAAAAGAGGAAACGACCGTCACTTTGCCAATAGCATGTTTAACATCATGCGTGGAGGTATTTTTGACGATAATTATACCATAGAAAAAAAGGACTTCCTTCCCTATATCAAAAAAGCAAATCTCAAGGTTTTTCAAACCAAAGAAACCGAATTAAGTGGTTTAAAAGAAAACTTTACAATTGAAAGCCTCATTGAGCTTGCTGGCAAGGATAACAATGCAGACTTTAGCCGCTTGTGCTATGAGTATCTGCCGTTAAAATTTAGTCGCCGTCATGGGGATCCTAGTCGTCCTTGGAATAAATTCTCCATCAACACTAAAGACGAAATTACCGGAGATAAGATTCTCGACTATCAAGGAAACTGGCGCGATATCTTCCAGAACTGGGAAGCACTAGCACATTCCTACCCGCAGTTTATTCAAGGGATGATCCATAAATTTCTCAACGCAACAACCTTTGACGGTTATAATCCGTATCGCGTTACGAAAGATGGCTTTGACTGGGAAACCATAGAACCAAATAATCCGTGGGCGTATATTGGTTATTGGGGGGATCACCAAATCATCTACCTCCTCAAGTTTTTAGAATTTATTGAAAACCACTACCCAGGAAAATTAAACGATTTTTATACAAAAGAGTGCTTTGTCTATGCAAATGTTCCCTATCGAATCAAACCCTATAGTGAAATTGTCAAGGACCCTAAAAACACCATTCTTTACGATCACAAGGGAGAAGAAAAAATTGACCAAAAACGCAAAGAACTAGGGGCAGATGGTGCGCTGTTGAGCACTCCAGATCAAAGCGTTTACAAGGTCACTTTTATCGAGAAAATGCTTGCCACCTTAATGGCAAAGCTATCGAACTTTGTCCCTGAAGCTGGAATCTGGATGAACACCCAACGCCCAGAATGGAATGATGCAAATAATGCCTTAGTAGGAAATGGCGTTTCCATGGTAACCCTCTATTATCTAAGAAGGTTTTTAGCCTTCTTTAAAGAGAACCTCAACGGGGCTAGCGAAGATGTTTTCGCTATTTCAAGCGAAATGGATGTCTTTTTTACAGCACTTCATAAAGCGTTTAACGATAATCTAGCACTTGTTGATTCGACGATCTCTAATCAAGAGCGCAAGACCCTAATGGATGCCTTAGGAACTGCGGCAAGCAACTATAGAGAACAGATTTATGACAATGGTTTCTCTGGAGAAAAGAAAAACTTAGCAAAAGAAGACTTAGCTAACTTTATCGATACGGCCCTGCGCTTTTTAGAAGATGCGATTCGCAAAAACAAAAAAGAAGACGGACTCTATCACGCCTACAATCTAATTGCTATCGATAACGATCAAGAAGTAAGTGTCGATTATCTCGCCGAAATGCTCGAAGGTCAAGTCGCCGTACTTAGTTCAGGATATCTTGACGCACAAGAAAGTTTAAACGTGCTCAATGCGTTGAAAAATAGCAAACTCTATCGTGAAGATCAAAAAAGCTATATCCTTTATCCTAATAAGACTTTACCCCTTTTTGTAAATAGAAACACGATTCCTACTGTCGCTGTAGCAGAATCAAAACTCTTACAACAACTCCTTAAGGACGAGAATCATCAAATTTTATCTCAAGACATTAAAGGAGACTTCCATTTCAATGGAAGCTTTAAAAATGCAGATGACTTAAAGCAAGCCTTGGCGAATTTACCGTCAACCTATACTGCTTTAGTCGATACAGACAGTGACTTAATCTTATCCATCTTTGAAGAGGTCTTTA
>JBDNAJ010000136.1:0-4363 GCA_039768455.1 Candidatus Arcticimaribacter sp. | reverse complement strand
TCTTGTGATACTAGACCATGGATTCTAAAAAAAAGACCCACCATTATGGTGGGTCTTTTAATGCGTTTAAAATTAAAACTTAATAGCCTGGGTTTTGAGTCAAAGAACCATCGCTGGCTTGTATCTGTTCAAACGGGATGGGCATTACATTTTTAAATGCTTCAGAGACTGGCTTTTCCCACCAAGGATCATTGTATTTGCCAAAGCGAATCAAGTCTGTTCTTCTAGAGGATTCTTGGAACATTTCTCTTCCGCGTTCTTCTAAAAAGTCTTCTGCATTTAAGTTGTCAAAAGCATTTACCCCTGCTCTAGCACGAATGATGTTAGTATCCTGTAGAGCTAGACTCCAATCATTATGATGACGTGCCAATGCTTCTGCGCGAATTAAATAAATTTCCCCTAAACGTACAATTGGGAAATTGTTATCCATATCTGGACGACCAAACTGCTTAAAACTGAACTTTCCTAGACGTGCTCCAGCTTCTCTTAGAGAGTTAGGCTCTAATTCGTTGATTGCAGGTGTAAAATCTAAAGGAATTTCTGAATCATCGGTGGCATAATCTAAAACAGCTGAACCTTGAGAATCGAGTTGTGGACCTGCAATAAAATTAGCTGCTTTTCGGACATCGCTATCCTCATAAGAATTGTAAAAATCCTCAAGCGCAGCATAGCCATTCCATGGTTGAGCTTCTAAATTCCATGTGAATTGAGATGAATAATGCAGGGTCATTTGAGAAAAATTCATTCCCCCTCCTGTTGCCTCATCATAATTAACTGAAAAAATGTGTTCTGGATTACCTCCGTTATTTGGAGCAAATATCGCTGCATAACCCTCTAGCTTTTCGGGATCAGACATAACTCCTGGACGACGTCCTAGGTTGTTGACAGTACAGCCTTCTCCACATAATTCATAAGGACCATTATCAATGATATATCCGGCCGCCCATGCCGCTTCTTGGTAACGCGGCGTTCCGGTATAGACTTCAGCATTCAAATATAGCTTGGCTAAAATCCCTAAAGCAGCAAAACGATTGATGCGAAATTCGCTTTTAGCAGACCCCAATGGGCTTGTGCTTAAATCCATCGTTTCAGTAATGGCTGTTACTCCTAGGGCAGATAGTAATTCGCTTTCGACAAAATCGTATACCGCTTGTCGAGAAGATTGAGGGGCATCGGTTTCTGGAATGGTGATTAATTTTACTCGCCCATATAAATCTAACAAACGCCAATAAAAATAGGCCCTTAAAGCTTTGACTTGAGCTTCTTGATTTAGATCCAAAGATCCTGCTAATAATTCATTTGCTGAATTGATTGCAGCATAGGTTTGTACCCAAGTACCATTAACAAAACCATGAGAAGGAGTATAGGTATGGCGATGCAGTTGAATTAAAATCCCACCATCAAACCAGTCGCCTCCTTTGGCAGCAATAAGCATTTCATCCGAGGTTATTCCTTGAACTGAAAAATATCCTCCATGACTTGCAGTACCAGCGCTGCGTAATTGAGCGTAAGCCCCTGAAAGCCCATCTGCAGGCGCAACGGCATCGTCCCCTCCTCCTGTTTGTGTTCCGGGAACATTAATCTCTGTGGTAAATTGATCTGGAAGGGTATCGTCAAATTCAGTACAGGCCACAAGGGTCAATAGGGGGAGTAATAGAATATAAAATCTATTTTTTATGTTTTTTATTTTCATCTGATTAAAATTTTAAATTAATACCAAGGGTAAAGGTGCGAGAGGCGAAATAATTCGTTCTACGGTCAATCCCTGGAGAAAGGACGTCGGGATTATTGACATCAATTTCACCTCCATTGTCTTGAGTTCCTGCATCTTGAATAGAGGGTTCTGGATCAAGCCCTGAATAGTTGGAAATCACAAAGAGATTTTGTCCATTTAAGGACAGGTTTAAACCATCAATTCCTGCCCATTTTGAAGTGTCAAAATTGTAATTAATTGTCACATTATCTAACTTAAAGAAATCTGCTTTTTCTACATAGAGTGAACTAAAACGGGCAGTAGTTAAACCGTCAACAGCTTTGTCTGTAGTAACGTAGTTATAGGAACTTTGTGAAGCAAGCCGCGGCTCATAAAAGGCGCGAAAAGCATTGACCAAACTATGGCCAAAGGCCGCCCTGAAAAAAGCATTAAAACTCCAATCACCAAGGGTTAATCGATTGGTCCATCCCAACTCTAAGTCGGGGATTCCATTCCCCAGTACTGCAAAGTCTACATCATCATCCAAAGCATTTCCAGAATCTGTTTTTAATACTCCATCCCCATTAAGATCTTTAAAAATGGGATTACCATTGTTATCAACACTATCAAAAACTGGGCCCCAGATTTGTCCAATAGGTTCTCCTTTAAACACCCTTACTAATGGGGTGGAATTTTGACCCGGAGCACCTAAATTTGAGCGCACTTCTCGATCCAAGATATAATCTTCTAAAACAGATTCATAGCTGGATAAAACAATTCCCGCATTATAGTTAACATTGTCTTGATCAATAATATCATAGTTAACAGATAACTCGATCCCTTTGGTATTGATGTTTCCAGCATTTTGAAATTGTTTATCAACACCTTCTATAGCCGCAATGGTTCTTAACAAGATGAAATCTTTGATGTCCCGGCTATATAAATCTAAAGTTGCAGATAGTCGGGGAGTTGAAAATTCTATCCCCACATTCGTTTCGGCTTTTTCTTCCCATTTCAAATCAGGATTCGCTATACGATTCAAACTAGTCGAAAACCCTTCTTCGGGTGAGTTTTGTGAGATCCCTCTTCCTTCCAAAAACAAGCCATTATCTCGTGGTAAAGAACCTGTAACTCCATAGCCCAGACGAATCTTAAATAAATCTACATTGGTCATTTCTAAATAATGGTTTAGATCAACTCCAACCCCTAAGGCTGGGAAAGTTCCCCAACGATTATTTTTTCCTAACTTACCAGAACCCTCTTGTCTTAATGATGCATTGAAGAAAATTCCATCGTCAAACGTCAAATTTAAACGCCCAAAAAATGCAATAATCCTTTCATCTGGCGTTAAATAACTAAAGGCATTAATGTTTTGATCTGTATTTAAATCTTGAGAGGCTTCTATTGCATTGACATAATCTAAAGAATTATCTGGAAAATCTGTTAGACTGAAAAATGACCCTTCCGTATTAAATTGTTGAAATGAATATCCCCCTGTAAAGGTTAAATCTAACTTATCGAAATTATTGTTATAAGTACCGTATAATTCTGCTAGTTTAAAACGTTTCTTTTCTTCAAATAAATCTGCACGTCCCTTTCTAATAGGAGATGTTGCATTCCCTCTAAAGTGTGAAGTAGTAGGATAATAGATTTTATTTGAATATTTACTTTCTTGTTGTGATAAATTTAAATTGGCCGAGAAATTATCTGAAAAACGATAATTAAGGTTTAAACCATAATTGAATTCTATTCGATTTCCAGTATTTTGATTTTGATTAATAATAGACACTGGATTAAATGCATCAAACAGTCCTAGTGACTCAAAATAGCCACCAAACTGTTCTGAATTAAACGGAAAAGGAGCGTTTGCCCCATAAATTGGTGCAGTAGGGTTATATAGTATGGCATAACGCAAAGCTTCAGAAAAACCATTGTCTTGATCTTTACGGGTAAATGAGCTATTGAAATCAATGCGTAAACGATCATTAAATGCTAAAGAATTAAAATTGGCTCTCGCATTAAATTGCTCAAATCCTGTGTTTTTTAGAATTCCTTCAACATCTCTTAAGTTGGCAGCAATCCGATAGGTCGTATCATGATGCCCCCCAGAGGCAGAAAAGTTGTGAATATGGGTAAAGGTCGATCGAATGACCTCTTGGGTCCAGTCTGTATTACTCCCCAAATTTGTTCCTCCTGCTGCTATAAACTCTTCTGCAGAAAGTACATTTACGGTATCAAAGGGAGAAGCTGTTGAAAACTGTCCGTTATAATTAAACTCGGTTCGTTTGTTTTTACCTTTTTTAGTGGTGACCAAAATCACCCCTGAGGAACCACGTGTTCCATAAATCGCCGCTGCAGATCCATCTTTCAAGACATTGATGGATGCAATATCATTAGGATCAAGATTTTCTAGTGATCCCCCTACGATACCGTCGATAACCACCAGAGGTTGAATGTTTGAGCCAATACTGGATAATCCTCTTAAGCGAACAACTGGAGATCCATTAGGATTTCCTCCACGATTGTAAATGCTTAATCCTGCTACTTTCCCCTGTAAAAGCTCTGTGGCGCTGTTAATCGTTCCTTTATTAAATTCTTCTTCTCCGACTACAGCAACAGCAGATGTGATTTCCTTTTTCTTTTGAGAACCATAACCTGTAACAACGACTT
>JBDNAJ010000028.1:0-8917 GCA_039768455.1 Candidatus Arcticimaribacter sp. | reverse complement strand
GCTTATCTCGTAGAAGCGGCAGACGATATCTGCTATACCATTATCGACTTTGAAGACGGGATCAATCTAGGGTGGATTTCTGAAGATTATGCCCTAGAATACCTTATTAAGTTGGTAAAAGATCGCATGGATAACGAAAAGTATGCTGGCTTACAATTCACCTCCCAGCGCATGAGCTACCTGCGTTCTTTGGCCATCAATAGTTTAATTATGGACGCTGTCCAAATGTTCTTAGTCCATGAGGAAGAGATTTTAGCCGGAACTTTTGCCCATGCCTTATTGGACAAAAGCAAGTATAAAGCTCAAATGGATGATATCATTGCCATAAGTGTTGATAAGGTGTACCGTTCAGACGAAGTATTACAGAAAGAAATCGTAGGTTATAAAGTAATCTCCACCCTGTTGTCGGCTTTTTGCACCGCTGCAGTGAATCAATTTAAAGGAGCGACAAACACTTATGATCAATTGATTTTACGCTTAGTTCCTCAAGGCACCCCTTTAATAGAGGAGACCCTTTATAAAACAATATTAAATGCGAGTTGCTTTGTGGCAAGCTTGTCTGACGGCAAGGCGATGGAGTTAGCTGAAAAAATGAAATAAGATGCTTTTACGTTGGATATTTTTCCTCACCTTTTTTAGCTTACTGCAATGGTATTCCTTTCAAGTCATTAAAACCATTGGCTTGAGTAGACCCTTAGTGATTGCTTATATCGCAGTGGTAGGGCTTATTTTTGGGAACTTTATGTACTTCAGTATTGGCTATGATCGCGCCACCGGCTGGACCCAAGGGATCAGTTTTTCCCTGGGCTTGTTTTTGTCCTTGATGGTCTTTCAATTGATTTTGGTTTTGTTTTTAGCCTTTGAAGACCTGCTTCGCCTTCCACAAGCCTTGTACCGTTTTTTTATCGAAAGAGGAGAAGGAAATTATTTGCCTAGTCGGCGAAAGTTTATTTCTCAACTTGCCCTAGGACTTGCCGCTATTCCTTTTGCATCACTATTGGTGGGCATGTTTAAAGGGAAGTATAACTATAAGGTTTTACATTATGCCTTGACCTTTGACGATCTCCCCGAAGCTTTTGACGGCTTCACCTTGACCCAGATATCAGACATACATTCGGGTAGTTTTGACAATGCAGCAAAGGTGAATTACGGGATTGATTTGATCAACGAGCAAAAATCTGATGTGATCTTATTCACCGGAGATATTGTCAATAATAAGGCCGGTGAGTTACTGCCGTGGAAAGACGCTTTTGGCCGTTTATCGGCCAAAGAAGGAGTGTATTCTGTTCTAGGTAATCACGATTATGGCGATTATGTTAACTGGGAAACTAACGCACAAAAAGAGGCAAACTTGCAGCAGCTTTTTGCTACTCAAGCCGAGATGGGCTTTACCCTTTTGCGCAATGAAACCCACTTTCTTGAAAAGGACGGACAGCGACTTGCTCTAGTAGGCGTTGAAAACTGGGGAAAAGGAGGCTTTAAAAAGAAAGGAGACCTTGACAAAGCGATCGCAAATGTTGCTGCAGATGATTTTAAAATCTTGCTTTCACACGATCCTTCGCATTGGGAGGCAAAAGTATTACCTCACCCCTATAATTTTCATGTAACCTTGAGTGGGCACACCCATGGGATGCAGTTTGGGATTGAAATCCCGGGTTGGTTCAAATGGAGTCCAGTCAAGTGGCGTTACAAGCAATGGGCGGGCTTGTATCAAGAGAAGAAAGAATGGATTAATGTCAACAGAGGCTTTGGGTTTTTAGGCTATCCCGGTCGTGTGGGGATTTGGCCAGAGATTACCGTAATTACCTTAAAACGCTCTAGCAAAGAAGTTTAAAGAAAATACCCTAACTTCGTACTGTAATCAATAACCTAAAACACAATTAGCATGTCTAAATTTGGTGAATTAGTAGACGGGAAAGCTCCTCTTCTTTTGGTGTTTTTTCAAGAATTAGAAGAACTCAAAGAAGAGTTCAATTTTACCTTACGCGATGTAGCTGCGGCCATGGGAGATCAAGGAAAAGTGATCAAAATCAATATCGCTAAAAACCCTAAATTAGTTGACGCGCTGCGCGTAAAAGTGATTCCAACCCTTATGATTTATAAGCTAGGAGAAATGGTATGGCGTCAAAGTGGGGAACAAGATGCCAATACTTTGATTGCTTTAATGAACGAATACGTTAATTAATTCCCTTCTATCATATCGTCAAAGATGACTAAGTCTTTGATCCTATTGTAGATTTTGTTTTCTAGACTATCTCTTTGCGCTTCGTTATCATAAAGATTGACATAGAGCAAGATTCTTCTAAATCCATTGACCTCATCCATTATTCTATTGCGCAATTGGAGTTGACGTTCTGGCTCAAATCCTTGGATAACTTCTAGTCTTTCATCATATACCTCGCTAATTTTATTCGCCAGTGCTCTAGCGTCTTCAATTTCACCAGCCAGGTAAAGGCCTTCAACAAATTCTTCCATGGCAGTATAGTAGTCATACTCTCCATAAAGAAAGGCAAACGCACGGCTATAGCTTCTAAAGTTTTGAATGTATTCTCCTGCTTTTTCGTTGTCTTTATTGTCTAAAACAGCTTCTACTAATGCGCGGTAGCGTTCGACTTCGGTTAAGATTTCTTCGCCTAGTTCATAGCGTAAATCCAGCGATAGACTGTCGAAGTAGTCGAGTTGACTTTGGTGTTTTTTGGCGACAGCCTCAAAAACTTCACGCGCTTTTTCTTTCTTCTCTATGCGGTAATACGCATCGACAAAAGGGGTGAGTAAACTGTAATACCCAAAGTATTTTATGGGCATTTTCTCAAGCGCTAAATCCATGATTTCTTCCGCTTTTTGATCTTTTCCTTCATCGATTAAAACTTCGGCAAGGCGCACCATATTTGAGCGATAAGAAATACTGTTTTTACGGGTTTCTGGATCGTGATAGATGTCTGGGCTATTTGAATTCCCCCATTCCCATTGTTTGACAATTTCATACATGAGATTAGCATCAAGGCGTCCCATGATATAAGGATTAACGGGATTTAATGGCGTTTTAATGGGGACTAACTTATAGACTAAACCTTCGAGTTGTAGGTATTCTTTCATCCATAAATACTCGCTTTCTGCATAACTCCCACCAGTAAAGTAGATGGGGCGTTCCCAATTATTATTCGCTAAAATATCTAGCATCGTCAACTGGTTTTTATACAAGCCCCCTTTAGGAAGATCAATATCGATATAAGGAACAATTTGATCGCGGTCTTTCTCAGTTACTAGCCCGCTTTTGATCACATTCTCGACATTTACGGGAACGCGAATCTTGTTAGTAGGGTAAAAAATCATCTCTTGAGTACCCATGGGATAAAGCGCAGGGTCTCCACCTGATTGTGCGATCAAGCTTTTGTATTTTGTTCTAGGGTCGTCACTCGCCACCCAATTGATAAAGTCCTTAATATCCCATCGTAAAGAATCTGCTAGAGGTTCATATTTAATATAATCTCTAATCCCATAGGCGTATTTGTCGTGGGTGAGTTGCGACGGAATGGGTTCGCTCTCATAAGTTTTACGTTTCATTTGATCGATGTACCAATCTGTAGCCAATAAACTGGTGTTGATAGGGCGAACATCGGTGCGATAGCCCTCAATGTCTTGTGCATACCACAGGGCAAAAGTATCATTGTCTCCAATGGTAAAAATCATGGCCCCCTTATCTTCTTGGATAGAAGTTAGATAGGATTTTGCCACAGATTGTGCGGTATAGCGTCCAGAACGATCGTGATCATCCCAGTTTTGGTACGCCATTAAAAATGGAACAGCAAGCAGACAGACGGCGACTGCAATAGGTCTTGCCCATGCGTTGTTCCAAACTCGTCTTAATTCGTTGGATAAGTAAAAGACACCCATCCCAATCCATATGGCAAAGACATAGAAAGACCCCACTAGAGCATAGTCTCGCTCTCTGGGTTCAAAAGGACGTTCGTTGAGGTAAACTTTTAACGCTAATCCAGTAAAAAGGAAAAACAGCAATAATACCCAGAAGCGTTTTTTGTCTTGTTGATACAAAAACAGCAGCCCCATTAAGCCCAGGATAAAAGGCAAAAAGAAATAGGTGTTTCTCGCTTTATTGTTTTTTGCATCCTCGCTAATCGCACTTTGATTGCCTAAACGGATTTCGTCGATAAAGGGAATTCCGCTTAACCAATTCCCGTGTAGAATGTCATATTTTCCTTGGATGTCATCTTGCCTTCCGGCAAAATTCCAAAGGAAATAGCGCAGGTACATATAATCTACCTGATAGGTGAAAAAGTAGTAAAGATTCGCAAAAAAGGTGGGCTTTTCGATGTCGATATAACGGGCCATCGTTTTGTAAAAATTGTGGTAATCTTCGCCACTTAAAATTCCCTCTGCAGCATCTTGTCTAAATTGTGCTACACGTTGGTATAGTTCCTCACTGCCTCTGTATTCTGTACGAATAGAGAATTCTAATGGGCCAGTAAAATTGATATAATTCTCGGCATGTTCTGAACTCCACAAGCGGGGGAGAAAACCCTTATGATTACTGTTGGCATTAATCCGTGCATTTTCCCAGTGGTTGACAATCACATAGCGCCCTGTTTTTTCATCCCGTTCATATTTTGGTTTATCGTCGATATAAGGCTCAAAATCGTCTTGCCCGGCATACATATCAGAGAACATAGGGCCATAGAACAATTTTGTTTCGGGGTATTGTTCTAGGTTGTAGTAAGCCAATAATTGTCGGGCATCAGAAGGAGAGTTTTCATTGATGACCGTATTGGCGTTTGCTCGAATGGGGAGCATAATCCAAGAAGAAAACCCTAGGAGTACAAACAATACACATAGAATTCCTGTGTTGAGGTTGATATAGTTTTTTGCTCTGGTAAAACGCAAACTGTAATAAAAGAAGACAAGGAATAAGATCCCTGTGATAATAGTTCCGCTGTTAAAGGGAAGATTGACTTGATTGACAAAAAAGACTTCCATTTTGCTAAACAAGGCTAGGGTAGAAGGAAGTAACATTTTAAAGATAAAAAGCAGGATCGCGACAGAAACAATATTGGCGGTGATAAAGTTTTTAAAGGTGACTTTTTTAGTGTTCTTAAAAAAGTAGAGCATCCCAATGGCAGGAATGGTCAGCAGTCCCATAAAGTGCACCCCAAACGATAATCCAATCACAAAGGCGATGAGCAGTAACCAGCGATCACCACGTGGTGTATTCATTTCTCTTTCCCAGCGCAAGGCCATCCAGAATAAGGCAGACAGTATACAGGTCGCCATGGCATACACCTCGGCTTCTACTGCGTTAAACCAAAAACTATCTGAAAAACAAAATGCCAGCGCACCTACTGCAGCACTCCCAAAATAGCCCATGGCTTCTCTCTTATCTGTAATTTCTTTAAAAGAAGGCAGTTTACGCAATAAAAGGGTCAAGGATAAATAGAGAAAAAGAACGGTAAAGGCACTGGAAAAAACCGACATCAAATTCACCATCAAGGCAATTTTTTCTGGTCCAGTGGCAAAAAGGGCAAAGAAGGCACCCATCATTTGAAAAAATGGGGCTCCTGGTGGGTGACCCACTTGTAGCTTAGCCGAAGTGGCAATGTATTCTCCAGCATCCCAAAAACTGGCTGTGGGTTCAACGGTTAATCCAAAGGTGAGTAAGGCAATTATAAATACTTCGGTCGCGACAATGCGATTCCAAAAGGTAAGTTGTTTAGCTGTCATAGGTGGCCCTTAATGCTTACGAAAATACGTATTCTAAAATTAATTCTCTCGGGTTTTAACAATTCCATTTTCGCAGGATTACAGCTTTTCAAAAAGGCCCAAGTCTTTGTTTTTTTGGACTTCGTTCCATAAAAAATATTGCCCTTGCATGGTGATGTAAACATTGGGAGAAAGGGTTTGCGAAAAGGAGAGGGCACAGCCCAAATTAAAAAATCCTCTTCAGTAAAAGCTAAACTATCCTTTAATAATAAAGGGGTGACATGAACAGGGAGTTTACAGCGACTGCACTCTAACATTTTGGGGATATGGGTGTGTTCAAAATACAATTCCCCTTTGATGTGGTCATAGGTTTTGTCAAAAGTACCTCCAGTAACAATGAGTTGTATCATACCTTTTTTTAGATAAATGTAAACTTTGATACACATATAAAAAAGCAACTTATACAATAGTATCAACCCTAAATAGGAAAGTTATTAGTTTAAACGAAAGAATAGGTTTGTAAAGTCCTACTTTTATTTTAAATTTGCACCGCAATTGGCCCATGGTGTAACTGGCAACACGTCTGATTTTGGTTCAGAAGAGTCTAGGTTCGAGCCCTAGTGGGCCAACGACAGCTTAATTAAACCCTTGATTTTCAAGGGTTTTTTTATTTGTGGTCGGACAATGGTCGGAATGCTCTTTTATGTTATCCGGCTTGCGCCGGATAAGATTAATCCTCCATAACTTTTATTATCTCATTAATACGAGCTGTCCAGCCTCTTGTAATTGCAGCTTGCAGATTTCTCCACTTGCTGTTTGTCACTCGCTTGGGCTTTGTCCTAAGTTCGTCTATTCCTTTATAAGCGAGAATCAAGAAATAGCGTTGTTGTTGTTTGAATGTTTTTTGGC
The DNA here is from genome assembly GCA_039768455.1 of Candidatus Arcticimaribacter sp. Classification (GTDB taxonomy): domain Bacteria; phylum Bacteroidota; class Bacteroidia; order Flavobacteriales; family Flavobacteriaceae; genus Arcticimaribacter. The sequence continues at coordinate 2,296 of JBDNAJ010000028.1, read as the reverse complement.
GATCAACGTGAGTTTTGAATCAACGATCAACCTCGTCGTGATTTTTATCTTCGATTTGTTTTGACGGTTTGCTTAAGTGTTGAGAGAGCTTAACTGTCAGTCTTTAATAAATATAGATGATTTGCCCTAATATTTAAATCAATAATCTACAGCCTGACCATCAATTCCTATAGAATTATGCATTTGAATAATTTCCCATTTTCCATTCATCTTTCTGATTACACCAGAACTCCTTATATCATTTATGGTCATTTTTTCTTCGCCCATTTGAAATGATAAATCTAAAATCTCAGAAAATGAAACCATGTCTCCGCCTCCACTCATGAAAATTACTCGATCTCTTGTTTGAATAGATACATTTGGGATAGCTAGCTGAGCTTTAATAGAAGGTTCTAATTCTTTCCAGTCTTTGAAATATTCTGCCTTATCTGTTCCAATTAATATCCCTTTTTCATAAAACATATTCTTCGCTTTTTCTAAGGAACTCTCGGCAAACCAGTCCCATTGAGAATCTATGAATTTATTCGCCTCGGCTTTTACTGACATTAAGTCAATATTACTTGATTCAGTTTTTTTATTAGAGCACGAGAATGATATAACTAATAGAATTAAAAAATAAATTTTTTTCATTTTAATTGATTTATGGTTATTATTTATCACAAATTATAAAGAATTTTACTCATTTCAAAACGCATAAAAACTCTTGATTTAAAATGGCAAAGCCATTATTTTGTTAAATTGGTGTTTTGGATAATAGTAAGATGAGTGCTTTCCGCCTCTACTTTTCTTGTTTTCGTTTATGTAGCTGACGAAACCAGCTTCATCGTAGATACCGTGAATTCTAACCTCTCCAAAACGGCTTCTCAAGACCTCCACGTTACCGAAAAAAGGCATATGGCAAATGTATTCATCTTCCCATTTATCTGCCTTTAGAACGCGTTCTGAGATCTTTCTGATTGTGCTCATACAGGGCTGCTTGAAGATGATGTGACTGTGGAATCTTTTTACTGCGTTAGGGTCAGGTTGAACGTTGTAACGGACAATCTCAGTTATCGAAGAAAGCTTGTCTACCTCTTTAATGAATTTAAAAGCCTGTCTTTTCATGTCGGCAGCGTAATCCCTGTCGTACTTTCTGAAAACTATTCCGATTGATGTTGTATTTGTCTCCATAATTCTGTTTTTAGTTTAGGACTGGGACTGAAAGCTTGCTGTTTTAGGTATATAGTACGGCCAATAGGCTCTATGGCCCAAATTGGTTGTTTAACGCTAAAATTGAATGATCTAAATCTGGAATTATTTACCCTGCTTCTTGGCAGCCGTGACTAAAACAAATCGAAATCTTCAAAACAACGGACTCTCATTCCCGTTCTTATCTATACATATCTCACAAAAAGTGAAAAACTCTAATTTTTAAGATTTACTTTGATATAATCTTGAGGCCGTACAATAATTTTATTTTGAATATCTTCTTTAGAATATCTTAAAATATTACCTTTTCCCGCAGACAGCCCCTGAACTGTTCTTCTTCTCACGCCAAAATGATCAAGTAATTTTCGAATATGCTCTTCATCCTTTGTGCCTACAATAACTAATGCTTGCTCGATGCTAATATAGTCCATGACTTCAATACTTAGAATCATCTGTTGATTAACTAAAATTTCTTTTTTTTGTTGATTGAGAAATTCGCTGAGCGTTGTTTCAAGAAGTTCTTTAACTTCGGTTTTAGATTCGGGTTTAATCTCTTTGAGTTGTATACTCATTTTAAGTTATATTGTGCATAAGCCATCCGCCTAACTAGGTGAACGATTTTTATATATAACTTGCCAGTAGAGACACTGGACTTATTTTATTCCCGCTGAAGACTTACGCACACACGGCGGGGGATCAAAACTTGCCGGCCTTACGCCGGGCTTATCTTACTTACAATTTAACAAAATAGTTCATGATTGCAAGTTTTGGGAAAAATTAACTTTAGTTGCGAAGCTTGCGCTTCGCTTTTAGTCAGGGAAAAGACTGCCGTGATCCCTACGTTTCTTAATCATCGATTTGGCATTGTCGCTTGCAGCTTTCGGAAGGATATAGTTCTTCTCTTGAACAGGAGATCCCTTCTCGTGTCCGACAGTTTGTTTCATTTCTTGCTTTGAGTAAATTACGTTGTATTCAGTAATTGCAAACTTTCTACAACTTTTAAAATCCAAAACCTCGTATAGTTTAAACGTGTTTATTGAGTAAGGTTTTTTTCCGTTTATTTTCCTAGTAAAAAGTTCTCTGTCAAGTCCAGCTAGTTTAGCGACAG
>JBDNAJ010000027.1:0-5341 GCA_039768455.1 Candidatus Arcticimaribacter sp. | reverse complement strand
GTAGACAGTTCCGTACTGGGTCCAAAGGCGCACGCCCCACCCACCCACAAAATCATAGGGGATCACTTGACAATGGTCCACCTCCCCCCACGCCACGTTTCGTTTAGCATAAGGATAGAAATGAACATGAATACCTGTTGCATCAATCCGTGTGTTGAGTTGATTGATCCAAAAAAAGAAGGCAAAACCAAGCCCAAAGAGGGTAAAAATAATCAGTCCGTTATTGGATAGAGGTTTATTTCCCATGGGCGTCCCTAACCACAATTGTTGATAGCAGCCATAGAGCGCGATACCTAAAGGAAGCAGAATAAAAATCCACATCCACCACTGGGTAAATCGTTGTTTTTCCTCAAAGAAAATGTCGTTCTTAATACTCATCTTTTACATTTAATTTCATCCAACTAATACATTCCTCAAATGTATCGAATATTTGTTCTTCGGGGATTAAATCAGGGATTATATCAATGCGTTCCATCATGTATCGAGGCTGTTGATCCATGCCCACCAGCAAAACTGCTTTATCTTTTTGAACCAAATCTATGATGATTGACTCTAGAGCATACAGACCAGATTGATCGATATAGGGAACTTTATCTAAGCGAATCACCAGGGTAGAAGCCGTTGTTGGAATTTGCTTTACGGTTTCGGTAAACTTAGCGGTAGAGCCAAAGAAAAGCGGACCCTCTAGGTGTTTGATAAACACTTCCTCTTTTAAGCGCTTTGGAAAGCTTTTTTCATCTTTCCATGATGCTTCTTTTTGTAGGGACTTCACATTAAAACTTGCTGCGGTTAAATCGCCGATCTTCTTCATAAACATTAGTGAAGCGATCACTAACCCGATTCCTACGGCATAAACCAAGTTCCAAATAGACGAAAGGACTAATACAACAATCAATATAATCACCTCTGTACGCGGCATAAAAGGGATAGCACGTAAGCCTTTATAATCCATTACGCCGATACCTACTGTGATTAGGATTCCCGCTAATACTGCTGCCGGAATTTGTGAGGCGATAGGGCCGATGGCCAAAAGGATAAAGAGCAGTAACAAACCGGCAATCATCCCAGAGAGACGGGTTTTCCCACCAGAGTTGATATTGACCACTGTTCGAATGGTCGCTCCGGCTCCCGGGATTCCCCCAAATAGCGCCCCAAAGCTATTCCCGATCCCTTGACCTACCAGTTCTTTGTTGGGCTCGTGCACCGTTTTTGTCATATTATCTGCTACGACAGAAGTAAGTAAGGAATCAATCGCTCCTAATAGCGCTAGGGTGATGGCGGTAAAGATATATTGCGTTATGGTATCAATCCCAAAGCTCGCAAATAAACCCCATTGTGGTATAGGTAAGCCAGAGGGGATTGCGGCAATGGGTCGGTAATCCACCCCCAGCACATATGCTCCCACAGAAACAACAAAAAGAGCGACTAAGGTGCTGGGAATTTTTTTGGTAATTCGTTTAAAACCATAAATAATAAAAATGGTTAAAAGCGCGAGGATTAACTCGATATAAAGAATGTTGTTAAAAATCCGCGGAAAAACCTTGAATGTCCCAACAACCCCAGAAGCTTCTTTCCCGGCAAGGGTTTTGGCTTCGGTCATGATGTGTTCCTCAGTGATTTTTTCGGCTCGATCAATGGTGGTGGTAAAATCTTCTAGGACTAAAATGCCTTCGTCCACTTCTTCTTTTAAAAGATTCTCGAGAATAACTTCTTCCGCTTGCGGTTTAAATTGTTGCACATAGCTGCTGTCTTCTTTGGCATAATAGCCTACAGAAGGAGCAATTTGGGTCACTAAAATGATCACGCCTATGGCGGTCATAAAACCAGAGACCACAGGATAGGGGATATAGCGAATGTATTTTCCCAGTCCGATAAAGCCCAAAATGATTTGAATCAATCCTGCCAATAAAAACACGGCCAAAATCGTAGGTAAAGCCCTAGCGACATCGCCGTCAAAATTCGCTAACATTTCTGCGATAAAGACCATGCTTACCGCGGTCATGGGAGCGGTTGGTCCAGAAATTTGGGTAGGCGTTCCGCCAAAGAGAGCTGCGAAAAAACTAACAAAGATAGCGCCATAAAGACCCGCACTAGGGCCCAGTCCTGAACTTACACCAAAAGCTAAGGCGAGGGGTAAGGCAACAATTCCGGCCGTTAGGCCACCAAATAAATCGCCACGAAAGTGGCGGAAGTCAAAACGAAAAAGAGATTTCATGGGATAAGTAGGTTTTAAATAAGGTTAGTTTTGGTAGGACTAATATAATAATTATTCTAAAAGGCGTCAAGCCTAAATAACCTGAAATATCCTTGTCAATCCATTAAAAGCCAGTATATTTGCGCACTCTTACGATGAATTAAGGCAAGAGGAAAAAGAAACAAAACAAAACAACTTCTGTTGTTTTTCGTGTAAAGCCTTATAAAACAGCAGAATACAAAAACATTTTTTTAGCCATGGCTGAAGAAACTACACCACAAGCTGCACCAGAGCAAGACGCTCCTCAAGCATCTGAAACTCCACAAACAGAAGAAACAACACAAGAAGCAGCTGCAGCGGCGCTAACGGCGAACAATGCAGAAGACTTTTTGAAAGACTTCAACTGGCACCATTACGAAGAAGGAATTGACGTAATCGAAGACAAGCAATTAGCTGAATTCGAAGCGTTAGTTCGTGAAAACTTTGTTGATACTGCAGATGATGATGTAATCGAAGGAGAGGTTGTTTACATGACCGACCGTGAAGCTATTATTGACATTAACGCAAAATCAGAAGGGGTAATCTCTTTAAATGAGTTCCGTTACAATCCTAACTTAAAAGTAGGAGATAAAGTTGAGGTGATCGTTGATACCCGTGAAGACCGCACAGGTCAATTGGTTTTATCACACCGTAAAGCACGTGTGATCAAAGCATGGGATCGCGTTAATAATGCACACGATAGCGGCGAAATCGTTAACGGTTTTGTTAAGTGTCGTACTAAAGGAGGAATGATCGTTGATGTATTCGGGATCGAAGCCTTCTTACCAGGATCACAAATTGATGTGAAGCCTATCCGCGATTACGATCAGTATGTAAACAAAACAATGGAATTCAAAGTTGTAAAAATCAACCACGAATTTAAAAACGTTGTTGTTTCACACAAAGCATTGATCGAAGCAGATATCGAAGAACAGAAAAAAGAAATCATCGGGCAGCTTGAAAAAGGTCAAGTACTTGAAGGTACCGTTAAAAACATCACTTCTTACGGGGTGTTTATCGACCTTGGCGGCGTAGATGGATTAATTCACATTACAGATCTTTCTTGGAGTCGTATCAACCACCCAAGCGAAATCTTAGAATTAGACCAGAAATTGAACGTTGTAATTCTTGACTTTGATGATAACAAATCTCGTATCCAACTTGGATTGAAGCAATTAAGCGATCACCCATGGGAGAAATTAGGAGATACTATCAAAGAAGGAGAGAAAGTAAAAGGTAAAGTAGTCGTTATTGCTGACTACGGTGCGTTTGTTGAAATCGAAGATGGTGTGGAAGGATTAATCCACGTATCAGAGATGTCATGGTCTACTCACTTACGTTCTGCACAAGACTTTGTTACTGTAGGCGATGAGGTAGAAGCACAAATCTTAACGATCGACCGCGAAAGCCGTAAAATGTCTTTAGGGATCAAGCAATTATCGCAAGACCCATGGACAGATATCACAACTAAATATCCTGTTGGCTCTAAACACCAAGGGATCGTTCGTAACTTCACTAACTTCGGTGTGTTTATCGAGTTAGAAGAAGGTATCGACGGCTTAGTGTATATCTCTGACCTTTCTTGGACGAAGAAAGTGAAGCACCCATCTGAAGTATTAACCGTTGGTGAAACCATCGACGTTGTCGTACTTGAGTTAGATGTTGATGGACGTAAACTAAGCTTAGGTCACAAGCAGACGCAAGACAATCCTTGGGATAAATACGCGACTGACTTTGCTGAAGGTACAGTACACAATGCAGAGTTAACTGAAATGGTTGACAAAGGTGCTACCATTACCTTTAACGAGCATATCACTGCCTTTGTTCCTTCTCGTCACTTAGAGAAAGAAGACGGATCTAAGATCGGTTTAAAAGAAGCAGCAGATTTCAAAATCATTGAGTTCAACAAAGACTTCAAAAGAGTTGTTGCATCTCACACTGCAATCTTTAGAGAGGAAGAGCGTAAGAACATTCGCAAAGCCACGAAGAAGATGCAAGCAGATAATGCAGAAAAAACAACCTTAGGGGATTTAGATGCGTTAATGAACTTGAAACAACAAATGGATAAGGAGTAAGCTTCTGTCTATTTTAAATACAACCCGCTGCTTGCAGCGGGTTTTTTTTTGGCCGAAGGCGAAATGAACAAGCAAAAAGTTCTATTTTTGTACAAAGTCTCTTTATGCAGCCAAAGCTTTTACTCAATGCACATCAGATCGATATTCTCTTGCATCGTTTGGCTTGCCAATTAATTGAAAATCATCGCGATTTTTCTAATGCTGTCCTCATTGGTTTACAGCCTCGCGGGATTTACCTGCTCGATCGTTTGAGTGATCGCTTAAGTGAGGATTATGGGATTGATACACTCACCACAGGAAAGCTTGACATCACCTTTTTTAGAGACGATTTTCGTCGCTCAGATAAACCCCATGCGGCCAGCTCTACTGAAATGAATATCCCCATCGAAGGCAAAGACATTGTTTTTGTCGATGATGTGCTTTATACCGGTCGCAGTATTCGCGCTGCCTTGACCGCGATAGAATCTTATGGGAGACCAAAGAGCATAGAGCTTTTAACCCTGATTGATCGTCGCTTTAGCCGCGATCTCCCCATACAACCCGATTATGTAGGCCGTCAAGTCGACGCCTTGCAAAACGATAAAGTAACGGTAGAGTGGAAGGCCACGCATGACACCGACGCCGTTTACCTCTTGAAAGATATTTTATGAATACATTAAGTGTAGATCATTTACTCGGTATAAAATACCTCAAAGAAGCAGATTTACAGCTCATCTTTGAAACGGCTGATCACTTTAAGGAAGTCATCAACCGACCCATTAAAAAAGTGCCTAGTTTACGCGATGTCACCATCGCCAACCTCTTTTTTGAAAACTCTACAAGAACAAAACTCTCATTTGAACTAGCCGAAAAGCGTTTAAGTGCAGACATCCTCAACTTTTCTGCCGCGCAGTCATCGGTCAAGAAAGGGGAGACATTGATTGATACGGTCAACAATATTTTGGCCATGAAAGTTGATATGGTGGTCATGCGCCACCCGAATCCGGGAGCGGCAGAGTTCCTTTCAAAAAATGTCGACGCCATTATTGTCAAT
>JBDNAJ010000135.1:0-3555 GCA_039768455.1 Candidatus Arcticimaribacter sp. | reverse complement strand
GATTAAAGAAGAGAATTAAAGACTGATAATTCTTCCCGGGTTTAAAATCCCCTTTGGGTCTAAGTTTTTTTTGAGTAAACCCATTAAAGCAATTTCATTAGCTGTTCTTGAGGTAGACAAATAAGCTTTCTTATCTAAGCCAATTCCATGTTCGGCAGAGACAGAGCCTTTGTGTTTGGCTAATTCAGCATAAATAATAGCATTGATCGCTTCGATAATTTCAGGTGAATTATCTTTCTTCCCAATGATAAAATGAATATTTCCATCGGCCACATGGCCAAAAGGGAAGATTTTTTCGACGAAGTCTAATTTTTCTAATTTTTCAATGGCACGATCCACCTCTTCGCCTATCACTGGGATGGGCAGGCTAATATCAAAGTGCTGGTCATATTGCGCTTGATCTGCCAGCACAGAGACATCTTCTCTTATTTTCCAGATACTTTGCAATTCGCGCTCACTTTGCGCTAAAACGCCATCTTCAACGATTCCATTTTCTAGGGCTTCGCCGATTAAGGTCTCAAGACGATTAAAGTCATTGCTAGTGTCACTTCCTAAACTTTCAATAAAGACATAGTAGCGGTAGTGATTTGGGAGTGGAGCTGTGTAGCCAGAAGGGGGTTGTGTCATGGCTTTATATGTTCTCTGCCACATTAATTCAAAGCCCGTTAGGGTACCTGCTAAGCCTTTTTCCATGTGCTTAAGCATTTGAATCACTTGTTCATAGTCGTTTATTCCAACGACGGCAGAAGAACGACTTTGCGGTTTTTCTTGAAGCCTAAAGACTACTTTGGTAATGATGCCTAAGGTGCCTTCTGCACCGATAAAAAGTTGCTTTAAATCATAGCCAGAATTGTCTTTGATGATCTTTTTTAAAGAAGAGATAATTGTTCCGTCAGGAAGGACAGCTTCTAGTCCTAACACCATTTGGCGGGTCATGCCATAGCGAAATACCCTTAATCCACCGGCGTTGGTTGAGACTACACCCCCCACTTGTGCAGATCCCTTTGCGCCAAAGCTTAAAGGGAGTAATAGGTTTTTATCTGCAGCTGCATCAATGGCATTTTCGAGAATAACGCCCGCTTGCACAGTAATGGTTCTGCTTTTTTCGTCAATCTCTTCAATTTGATTCATCTTGTCTAGAGAAATGACAAGTTGCTTTTTCTCAGTTTGGGTAGCTCCCACAAGATTTGTTAAACCACCGTGTACAACCACCTCTTGATTTTCTTGATTACAGAGCTTCATCACAGCAGATAGTTCTTCTGTACTGGTTGGGAAAACAACGGCAAGGGCCTGCAGTGGTAAGTCTGTTTTCCAGATATGTGTAAACCTCGAGGTTTCTTTTCCGTTGGCCAAAACATTGTTTTGACCTACAATCTTTTCTAGTGCTACAATCATAAGCGATTTCAATCGCTTAAAATTACGGAATCAAACGGCATTCTCATAAAAGGGTAGGGCAAAAGTATCTGAGATCGCTTTATAGACAATTTTCCCATCGACCATATTCAGTCCTTTTGAGAGCATCTTATTTTCAGTACAAGCTTTTTTCCATCCTTTATTGGCAATCATTTCTGTGAATTGAAGGGTGACGTTGTTTAACGCATTAGTGGTAGTCATAGGAACCGCACCTGGGATATTCGCAACACAATAATGTAAGATGCCGTCTACGGTATAAGTAGGAGATTCATGCGTTGTGGGCTGGCAAGTTTCAAAACAGCCCCCTTGATCTACCGCTACATCGACTAAAACAGTACCTGGGCTCATTAAACTAAGCATATCTTTATTGATGATTTTTGGGGCTTTAGCCCCTGGAACTAATACTGCCCCGATCACTAAATCAACTTCTTTAAGCAGATTGACAATGGTTTCATGACTGGAGTATAAAGGAGTAACATTTGCAGGGAGAACCTCGCTTAGATAGCGCAATCGATTGAGATTGATATCTAATAAGGAGACATTCGCCCCTAGACCAGCGGCCATTTTAGCAGCTTCTGTGCCCACAACGCCACCGCCTATAATCACAACATTTGCTGGCTTTACCCCAGGAACCCCTCCTAAAAGAGTGCCTTTTCCACCTTTGGGTTTCTCTAAAAATTTAGCACCTTGTTGTATGGACATTCTCCCGGCAACCTCAGACATAGGGGTTAGTAAGGGGAGTCGCCTTAAATCATCCTCAACAGTTTCATACGCGATACAAATTGCTTTTTTCTCCATCATTGCTTCTGTCAGACCTAGCGATGAAGCAAAATGAAAATAAGTAAAGAGGATTTGTCCTTCTTGGATAAGATCGTACTCTGCCGCAAGTGGCTCTTTAACTTTTACAATCATCTCTGCGATTTGATAAACTTCTTTAGCACTATTTAAAATAGTTGCTCCAGCGGTTATATAATCTTGATCACTATAACCGCTACCTAGTCCAGCGTCTTTTTCAATGAATATTTCATGTCCTTGTTTTGCTAAAGCACTAACACTTGCTGTATTAAGACCTACACGAGATTCGTTGTTTTTGATTTCTTTTGGCGTGCCTATTTTCATGATAGATTTTTAACAAATGTATAGATATATGTTATAAAAATACATTTTGTGTGTTAATTTTATGCGCTATTTATTCCTTTAAATAGCGACAATTATTTAAGTGAATTTGTATCTTCGCCGGTGAAGGGTGTTTAGCTCAGTTGGTTTAGAGCGCTACCTTGACAGGGTAGAGGTCGGGGGTTCGAATCCCTCAACACCCACAAAGCTTCTAAGGAATTAGAAGCTTTTTTTATTTTAGCGTGTGAAAAGACTTTCCTTTCTTCTGTTATTATTGATTGTGGCTTGTAAAAAGCAAGCGACTACCGAATGTCTTTGCAGTAATGAATACAATCCCGTTTGTGCTGGGGATAATCAATATCCCAATCCTTGTGCTGCAAAATGCGATGGCTATAAGGATAGCCAAATCACCCTGCTTTTAACCGAAGAACAAATTGCTGCTGGGATGATGGTCAGTGTAGATTGCTCAATCTAATTTTTGACTTATAAAAGCTGAAATAGCTAAAAATATTAATCTCTCCTGAGTTTAATTTATATCTAGATTATCAACGATATATTAAGGCAATGTTACCCCCTTCTTGATCTTTGAGAGAATGATAATTTAAGGGCTTAAAACTTATCGAGTTGTCAATTTAAAACGTTTGCAAAACAGAGTTTGATAAATCGCTCTCCAGTTTACAAAAACACTTGTTTTACATAGGTTTGCTGCCGTAAATTTGTCCTGTGAAAAGAGATAAACCCAACATCCTAAAACCAATCATTATGAAAAACCTAATTTTTAATTTACTTATTCTATTTTCTTTAAATGCAACCAAAGCAGTTGCAAATGAAATTACTGCTGAACAAGTCATCACCGCTATTGCGCAAGACGATTTTGACTTTATCACGCAGGCGATCATGACGCGTCAAATTAATCCAAATGAATTATTCAACGGTAAAACTTTATTGATCATTGCTGTTGAGGATGACAACGCAGAGATGATTAACCATCTGGTAAGACTAGGGGCTAGACTAAGCACGGTAGGT
>JBDNAJ010000026.1:0-4440 GCA_039768455.1 Candidatus Arcticimaribacter sp. | reverse complement strand
TAATTTGTTAAAAAAAAAAGAACACCCAAAAAAAAAAAAATGGTATTAACGTTAGTAGAAAAACCCAAAAGAGTTTTTTTTGTTTTATTTAATTTTGTATTTTAAATAAAATTAAAAAAAATATTCAAAAAAAAAAAGCGACCCCAAAAGGAGTCGCTTTTTCATCTAAAAGGTCAAAGGTTTATTTGACTTCTTCAAAATCAACGTCTTGTACATCGTCACCACCAGCAGCTTCTCCACCTGCATTAGCAGTTGGGTCTGGTCCTGACTGCCCTTGGGCTTGGCCTTCGGCTTGTGCCTTGTACATTTCTTCTGAAGCTACTTTCCAGGCTTCATTGATCTTTTCTAAAGCGGGATCGATAATGGCCAAGTCTTTGGTTTCATACGCTTTCTTTAATTCTTCCAAAGCTTCTTCGATGGGCTTTTTCTTATCGTCAGAAAGTTTTTCTCCAAATTCTTTCAATTGACTTTCGGTTTGGAAAATCATTTGATCGGCAGCGTTGAGTTTATCGACCTGCTCTTTGGCTTGCTTATCAGCTTCAGCATTTGCTTCGGCTTCCTGCTTCATTTTCTCGATTTCTTCTTCGGTTAAACCAGAAGAAGCTTCGATGCGAATGTCTTGTGTTTTTCCTGTGGCTTTATCTGCCGCAGTTACTTTGATGATCCCGTTGGCATCAATATCAAAGGTTACTTCGATTTGAGGTGTTCCTCTAGGCGCTGGTGGAATTCCATCTAAGTGAAAACGACCGATGGTCTTATTGTCTGCTGCCATAGAACGCTCTCCTTGCAAGACGTGAATCTCAACTGAAGGTTGGTTGTCTGCTGCGGTAGAAAAGACTTGTGATTTCTTTGTTGGAATAGTAGTATTCGACTCGATTAGTTTCGTCATTACACTTCCCATGGTTTCAATCCCTAATGAAAGTGGGGTAACGTCTAAGAGTAAAACATCTTTTACATCTCCGGTTAATACTCCCCCTTGAATCGCCGCACCAATGGCGACTACTTCGTCTGGGTTAACTCCTTTTGATGGCTTTTTGCCAAAGAATTTTTCGACCTCTTCTTGGATAATCGGGATACGGGTAGATCCTCCTACTAAGATGATTTCATCAACATCTGAAGTCGATAAACCAGCATCTTCTAAAGCTTTCTTTACAGGTGCCATAGAGCGACGTACTAATTCGTCTGACAATTGTTCAAACTTAGAACGGGTTAAAGTAGTCACTAAGTGTTTAGGTCCAGAAGCGGTTGCCGTAACATAAGGCAGGTTGATCTCTGTCTGCGTAGAAGAAGATAATTCAATCTTCGCTTTTTCAGCAGCTTCTTTTAAACGTTGCAAGGCCATAGGATCTTTTCTTAAGTCCATGCCTTCTGCTTCGTTAAATTGATCGGCTAACCAGTCGATTAGAACTTGGTCAAAGTCATCTCCTCCCAGGTGAGTATCTCCGTTGGTAGCAAGTACTTCAAAGACTCCGTCTCCTAATTCAAGGATAGAGATATCAAAGGTTCCTCCCCCTAAGTCATATACGGCAATTTTGCGATCTGCACCACCTTTATCCATCCCATAAGCAAGCGCTGCTGCTGTTGGTTCGTTGATGATACGTTGTACTTTAAGACCAGCAATTTCTCCTGCTTCTTTAGTCGCTTGACGTTGTGCGTCGTTAAAATAAGCTGGGACAGTAATCACTGCTTCAGTTACATCTTGCCCTAAGTAATCTTCTGCCGTCTTCTTCATTTTTTGAAGGGTCATGGCAGACAATTCTTGTGGGGTATATAAACGCCCGTCGATGTCTACACGTGGGGTGTCATTGTCTCCTTTTACTACCTTATAAGCAACAGTAGAAGCTTCTTTTGAAGATTCAGAATATTTGTTTCCCATAAATCGCTTTACAGAAGCGATGGTTTTTGTAGGGTTTGTTACTGCTTGACGTTTGGCAGGATCTCCTACTTTGATCTCTCCTCCTTCTACAAAGGCAATAACCGATGGGGTGGTGCGCTTTCCTTCTGCATTTGGGATAACAACAGGCTCGTTACCTTCCATTACCGAAACACACGAATTGGTCGTTCCTAAATCGATTCCAATTATTTTACTCATGTTAGTGGTTTTAATTTTTTCTGAATAATTCAAGGAATATGCCATAATGAATTTTCTGACAGCCTGTCAGCATCGTCAGACAGTTTGTTCCAATTTTTGCTTTTATCTTGTTTGAAATGGGAAAAGAAGTACATTTGAGAAAAATTAGTAGTCATGTCCACGGCCAAAAAAAGTTACCAACGCATCACCACGAATTCTTTAATTCAAATGAAAAAGGATGGGGAGAAAATCGCCATGCTCACTTCTTACGATTACACCTTTGCTGGCATTGTTGATGCCGCAGGGATCGATGTGATTTTAGTGGGAGATTCTGCCTCAAATGTGATCGCAGGTCACGAGACAACTTTACCCATTACCTTAGATCAAATGATTTATCACGCCAGTTCTGTGGTTCGTGGAGCAAAAAGAGCGCTAGTGGTGGTCGATCTTCCCTTTGGGGCCTATCAAGCCGATTCTAAAGAAGCACTCAAGTCTGCCATCAAGATCATGAAAGAATCTGGGGGACATGCCGTAAAACTCGAAGGTGGAATCCAAGAAAAACAATCGATTGAACGTATTCTTCAAGCAGGAATTCCTGTTATGGGACATTTAGGCTTAACCCCTCAATCGATCTATAAATTTGGGACCTATACCGTTCGTGCCAAAGAAGAGGAAGAAGCCGAACAATTGCTTTCAGACGCTAAGATGCTCGAAGAACTGGGTTGCTTTGGCGTAGTCCTAGAAAAAATTCCCGCTGCATTAGCCAAGAAAGTGGCAGAGTCTATTAGCATTCCCGTAATCGGGATTGGCGCAGGGAATCATGTCGATGGTCAAGTGCTGGTTTTACATGATATGCTGGGGATGAGCAAAGAGTTTAGTCCGCGATTCTTACGCCGTTATGCCGACTTACACAGCGCCGTTACCGAAGCGGTGTCTGGTTATACAACCGATGTTAAATCTGGGGATTTCCCTAACGAAAAAGAGCAGTATTAACACACTAGATCCTTCTATCATTTTATATGAAGACAATCATTTGTTGGTTGTCAATAAAGCGCCAGGGCAGTTAGTCCAAGGGGATAAAACTGGGGATGTTCCTTTAGTCGATTTGGCGAAAGCCTACATCAAAACTAAATACAATAAACCCGGCGAAGTGTTCTTGGGGGTCGTACACCGTTTAGACCGCCCCACCAGCGGAGTGCTAGTTTTTGCACGTACCTCAAAAGCCCTAACCCGCTTAAACGAACAATTTAAATCCAGGGAAGCGAAAAAGATTTATTGGGCCATAGTGGAAGGCACTAAAGTGCCAAAGGAACAAAGCTTAAAGCACTGGTTAGTGCGCAATCCTAAACAGAATAAATCTTATGCCCACAAAAAGGAGATCGCCAATAGTAAAGAAGCGCGACTTAGTTTTCAATTACATCATTCCCTAGATCGCTACAGCTGTTTAGAGATTGAATTGGATACCGGAAGACACCATCAAATTAGGTCTCAGCTAAGTTTTGAAGGACATATTATCAAAGGAGATTTAAAATACGGTGCCTCAAGAAGTAATAAAGATGGTAGCATTTGTCTGCATGCTCGCTCTCTAGAAATCCTGCATCCCGTAAAAAAAGAAGCCATCAAGTGGACAGCTGCACCGCCTAAGGATGTGCTATGGTCGGCTTGTGTTGCCGCTGACTCTTCAAAGACTTCGACTTGATAATTTGTGCGATAGGCTTGTTTTCGATTTTACTTTCTAACCACGACAATATGTCTAAATATAAGAAGGCCCTTCTTTCATAAGGATCCTCTTCATATTGCTTTAGTTCTTTGTGCAATTGTTTAAAGTGCAGTTTTAACTCGTGTGGGTAAATATCCCCTAACTTTCTAATAAAAGTAATCATGGATTTTTGCACCTCGTGCAGATCATCCATCTTCAACAAGAATTTATAGGTATCGCGAATATGGGTATCGATATGATAGTCATAGCCCGCTTCATAATGCGCGACAAGATTGAGGACTCGGGCAAAACACAATAAATCCTCTCGCATTTTAAGACCTTTATTTTGGACAATTTTGTTCAAGTAAACAATGGCATTTTCATAGTCTTCACACCCAAAATACAAACAGCCTAATTTATAATACAACAACATGACATGATGCGCATCTATCTTGTTTTTATATTGTTCGATATGCGCTAAAATCTCTGGCACAATGACTTGGCCCGCTTTAAACTCTCCTTCTAAAAAATAGAGGTTTAACTGGTTGTTATAAGAATAAAGAAAACTAAGCGCTTTTAAGTTGTCATTTTTGGGGAATTGATCAGAGGCTAAAACCGCTTTCATATCGTTTAGGACTGTTTTAAATCGCTCTGGATGCTTGATTAAAAC
>JBDNAJ010000134.1:0-16268 GCA_039768455.1 Candidatus Arcticimaribacter sp. | reverse complement strand
TCTTATCCCTTTGATGTGGTATGGGGCGAGGACAACGCCTTTGAACATAAGGTTGAAAAGTTAAAGCGCTTTTGTGCTTTTACTTTAGAAAACAAAGACAAAAAATTTAATCGGATCAATTTGACCTATGATAAGCAGGTCGTTGCCCGTCATAACTAAGGATATGGAAAACAAGAAAATTGCCGTTGGGCTTGATATTGGTACGACTAAAATAGTCGCCATGGTTGGGCAAAAAAACGAATTTGACAAAGTAGAAATCCTAGGAATAGGAAAATCTCAAAGTCTAGGAGTACATCGTGGGGTGGTCAATAATATTACACAGACCATACAGTCGATCCAACAAGCAACCCTAGAAGCAGAAGCAAAATCTGGTGTTACCATAAGCGATGTTGTAGTCGGGATTGCGGGGCAACATATAAGAAGTCTTCAGCATAGTGATTATATTACAAGAGAAAATGCAGACGAGGTCATCGATGAACAAGATATTGAAACCTTGATCAACCAAGTGCATAAGCTTGTTATGCTCCCTGGAGAGGAAATCATCCACGTTTTACCACAAGAGTTTAAAGTCGATGGTCAAGCAGAGATCAAAGAACCCATTGGAATGTACGGCGGAAGATTAGAAGCGAATTTCCATGTGGTTGTTGGCCAAGTATCTTCGATCCGCAATATTGGTCGATGCATTAAAAGCGCAGGGCTAGAAATGGGAAAAATCACCCTTGAACCCATTGCTTCGTCAGATGCGGTGTTAAGCCAAGAAGAAAAAGAAGCGGGAGTTGCGCTAATCGATATAGGAGGTGGAACTACTGATCTTGCTATTTTTAAAGATGGGATTATTCGCCATACTGCTGTAATTCCTTTTGGAGGAAACGTCATTACGGAAGACATTAAAGAAGGCTGTTCTATTATTCAAAAGCAAGCAGAATTGCTTAAAGTGAAATTTGGTTCTGCCTGGCCAGGCGAAAACAAAGAAACAGAAATTGTTTCCATCCCGGGATTAAGAGGGCGAGACCCAAAAGAGATTTCTTTAAAAACACTGTCTAAGATCATCAATGCAAGGGTGATTGAAATCATCGAGCAGTGCTTCTTAGAAATTAAAAATTACGGTCACGACGATCAAAAGAAAAAACTTATTGCAGGGATAGTTTTAACCGGTGGCGGAAGCCAATTAAAACACCTTAAGCAACTGGTCGAATACATCACTGGAATGGATACCCGTGTGGGCTATCCAAACGAACATTTAGCAGGAGATTCAGACGAGTCTACCACTAGCCCAACCTTCTCTACTGCTGTGGGTCTCTTGATGGCAGCTTTGGATAAAATGCCGATAGATGTAATGCCAGAGCTGCAAGAAGTGCCCCTTGAGCAAGATGTTCCAGTGGGCGAAATACCACAGCCCGTTGCTCCAAAGAACAGAAATTCCATTTTTGAACAGTGGACAGATAAGTTTAAAGAATTTTTAGATAAAGCCTAAAGAAAAATCACATGTCAGAAGAAACCATGGACAACATCCCAGGGAATTTTAATTTTGATTTGCCTAAAAACCGTAGCAATGTCATCAAAGTCATTGGAATAGGTGGCGGTGGAGGTAATGCGATCAACTACATGTTCCAGCAAGGAATCATGGGGGTTGATTTTGTTATTTGTAATACCGATTCACAGGCCTTAGAAAAAAGTTCAGTTCCCATTAAAATACAATTAGGCGCTTCTTTGACAGAAGGTCTTGGCGCAGGCGCAAATCCAGATGTTGGGAGACAAGCCGCACAAGAAAGTTTAGAAGATGTAAAAACCCTGCTTTCTACCCAGACAAAAATGATTTTTATCACAGCCGGTATGGGCGGTGGAACAGGAACTGGAGCAGCTCCTATTATTGCTAAAATGGCCCGCGAAATGGACATTTTAACTGTTGGGATTGTCACTATGCCCTTTCAGTTTGAAGGAAAAATTCGCCTTGAACAAGCCCAAAAAGGACTCGAAGAATTAAAAGCAAGCGTTGACTCTCTTATCGTCATCAACAACAATAAACTAAGAGAAGTTTATGGCAACTTAGGCTTCAAAGCAGGCTTCGCCAAAGCAGACGAAGTATTAGCCACTGCCGCTAGAGGTATAGCAGAAGTAATTACCCACCACTACACACAAAACATTGACTTAAAAGACGCAAAAACAGTCTTGAGTAACAGTGGCTCTGCCATCATGGGATCTGCCATTGCGGAAGGGGCAAATCGCGCCCAAGAGTCCATTGTCAAAGCCTTAGATTCTCCTTTATTGAATGACAATAAGATTACGGGCTGTAAAAATGTACTGCTATTAATTGTCTCTGGAGAAGAAGAAATTACCATTGACGAAATCGGAGAAATCAACGATTTTATTCAAACAGAAGCAGGTAATAACACAAATATTATCATGGGAGTGGGAGAAGATCCCGCCCTGGGCAGTAGCATTTCTGTCACCATTATTGCTACCGGTTTTAACTCTGAACAGCAACACGAAATTGTCAACACAGAGGCAAAGAAAATCATCCATACCCTGGAAGAAGAGCAGCCTTTGATTCAAGATTTAACGCAGCAAAAAGCCCCGCAAAGTATCTTTGAAGCCCCGATCGAAACACCTTCAGACGAGCCTATTATCAAGTACAGTCTAGAAGATGAAGTAGAAGAAGCTAAGCCAGCTTTAGAGGCTTCGCCAAATGTTACAACTCAAGCCCTTGAGTTCACCCCACAAGAAGAGCCAATCGATCAAGCTGCCGTTAATGCCATTGAAGTTGAAGATGTTCAAGTGGTCTCTCCTGTCGATGGGATTCAAGTAGTAGACCCTATTGTTGTTGCCGTAGAAGAAAATCCATTGATTGCGACCACACAAGAAATCGCTTCTCTCGAAGTTATTGCAGAACACATTACTCCTATTGAATCAACACCTTCTATTGAAGCAATTGAAGAAGTTGCCCTTGAAGATGATTTTGTCTTTAACGAAATCAATCCATCTATTAATGAAATTGATGTTGTTGATCACGAATTAATCGAAAGCGAGGAAAAACAGCAAATTCAATTTGAATTCGAATTGCCGATTCAAAAAGAGCTTACTACCGAAGAGATTGAAGTTCCTCAAACAATAGAAGAACCTATTGCTACGGTTTTCCAATTAGAAGAGATCGAAGAAGCCCCTGTCAATCAACTAGAGGAACCTCAAACTACAGAAATTGCTGATATTGAACTAAAGGTGATTGCAGAAATTCCTGAAAACGAAGAGGCAAAACAAGCCTTGCCACCTACAGGATCAAGTCCATTCGATCAATCGATTCGCGAAAGCATCAACCTTCAAAACGAAAAGCGGAAAGAGCAATTAAAACAGTTTAATTACACCTTTAACAACAACATCAATCGCATCGAAGAGATGGAACGTCAACCGGCCTATAAGCGCCTAGGCTTTGAACTTGACGGTACACAAGAAGAACAAGCTCCTTCAACACTATCACTTGATAATGATTCAAACGACGATATACAGTTGAGATCAAACAATTCATTTTTACACGACAACGTAGACTAAACATGGGAATATTAGCCAATTTAACAGACGAGATTAAGAACGCCATGCGCGCAAAAGATAGCCTAAAGCTAGAAGCTTTACGCGCCATCAAATCTGCCGTAATTTTAGAGCAAACTGCTACTGCTGCAGGAACAGAGCTCACCGAAGAGCAAGAGATTAAATTGGTTCAAAAACTGGTCAAGCAACGCAAAGACAGCGCACAAATCTTTAGGGATCAAAACCGTGTAGATCTTGCAGAGCCAGAAGAAGCACAAGCCGAAATAATCTCGGTCTTTTTACCCACTCAATTGTCTGAAGATGAAATCACAAAAATCGTTCAAGATATCATCGCTCAAACTGGCGCTGAAGGAATGAAAGACATGGGGAAAGTAATGGGAATGGCCTCAAAACAAATGGCTGGAACCGCAGATGGTAAAACCATTTCTACCATTGTCAAACAATTACTTTCTTAAGGGTTTAGCTACAATTAATCACAATTTTTCCGCGTACTTTTCTGTCCATCATCTCCTGCATGGCTTTTTGAGCTTCAGCTAAGGGGTACTGCGCATGTAGGTGTGGATTAAGTTTTCCTTCTGCATGCCATTGAACTAATTCCATGGTGTTTGTCATATTATCTGTGGGGAACTGCATCGCCCACGATCCCCAAAAAACACCCACAATTTGACAGCCTTTTAATAGGGCTAAATTCAAGGGGATTTTAGGGATTTCGCCTGCGGCAAAACCGACCACTAAATAACGCCCTTCCCAACCGATGGCCCTTAGTGCTGGCTCGGCGAATTTATCCCCGATGGGATCATAGATCACATCTGCTCCTTTTCCTTCTGTTAGGGCTTTTATCCGCTCTTTAAGATCTTCTGTGCTGTAGTTAATCCCTTCGTCGGCGCCATAAGATTTACAGAGGTCAATCTTTTCTTGAGTAGAAGCACAGGCAATAACTCTTGCGCCCATTTGTTTGCCTAATTCTACTGCAGCAAGGCCCACTCCACCAGAGGCACCCAGAACAACAAGGGTTTCTCCTTCTTTTAGTTTTGCTCTGTTTTTTAATGCGTGATAAGAGGTACCATAGGCCATTAAAAAAGAGGCTGCTGTGGCATAATCCATTTTAGGCGGTTTAGGGAAGACATTTTTAGCGGGAGCGATAACTTCTTCGGCGAAGCCTCCATTTGCCACAAAACCAAAAACTTCTTGTCCTTCTTTGAGGTGTTTTACTTTGCTTCCTACTGCGCTTACCACTCCTGCGATATCGCTTCCTGGGGTGAAGGGTAGGGCTGGTTTATATTGATATTTTCCTTGAATAATCAAAGTGTCTGGGAAATTCAAACTGCAGGCTTTCACTTGAATAACAACTTCTTTTTCTCCTGGAGTTAGGGCAGGAAGTTCTTTTAAAACAAGATCAGATGGGGGACCATATTTTTCACAAACGATTGCTTTCATAGATTTGATTTATTTTACCAACTATCGATAAAGGAGTTGGTGTTGTTTTTTGAGTTAAGGTTAAAACAGCCATGCGCTGTTGCGATTCTATTTCTGGTTTCGACCGGGTCAATTACTTCATCAAACTCTAAAGTTTCTGCCGCATTAATGGCTTTTCCTTTTTCGTATTCTTGTGCGACAATTTGATCGTATAAGCGCTGTCTTTCTTTTTCGTCTTTAATGGCTTCTAGTTCTTTTTTATAACCCAATTTAACGGCGCCTTCTAGTCCCATTGCACCAAACTCTCCGCTTTGCCAGCTAAGGGTTAAAAAAGAAGCGTGGAGACTCCCGCCAGCCATGGCCATGGCTCCTAGGCCATAGGCCTTTCTAAGCACAATCGTAATCATGGGGACTTCTAGAGCAGCGGCACTTAAAAATAGTCGAGAAGAGTGTCGAATGAGTCCTTTTGCTTCATGTTCTGGTCCTACCATAAATCCTGGAGTATCACAAAGGGAAATTACTGGAAGGTTAAAAGCATTGCACAATTGTAAAAAACGCGCTGCTTTGTCTGCGGCATCACTATCAATAGCACCTCCCAGATGTCGAGTGCTATTCGCCATGACGCCATAAGGCTTTCCTTCGATCCTAATCAAGGCGGTCACCATGTTTTTAGCAAATTGAGCTCTTAATTCAAGTACCGTATCAACATCTGCAATGGTGTTGATGATGGTATTAATATCATAAGCATAGCGACGATCTTCTGGAAGAATGTCATAGAGTGCTTCTTGTTTAGGGGCTTTCCATTGTTTGATTTCACCTTGAAAGTAGCTCAAGTATTTTTTAGCTACTGCGACTGCCTCTTCTTCATCTTCCACAAGGATGTCAATAACACCTTCTTTAGCGAGGGTTTTAGCAGGGCCGATATCCTTTGGGTGAAACTGACCTAAACCACCTCCTTCTATCATGGCGGGTCCTCCCATGCCCATTGAACTGTCTTTTGTCGCAATGATAACATCTGAACAGCCTGCAATAGCGGCGTTCCCAGCAAAACAGTACCCGCCAACGATGGCGATTCTAGGAACTTTTCCGCTTAAGCGGGCAAAAGCATACCAGGTAGGAAGGTCAAGTCCCCCTGTGCTTACATGGTGAAAATCTATATCTCCAGGGCGACCACCACCGCCTTCAACAAAGAATAGAATGGGGCAGTTGGCTTTTTTGGCTAAAGCCATCAAGCGATCAGTTTTTTTATGGCCAAAGGCGCCTTGAGTTCCAGCTAAGACGGTGTAGTCGTAACTTAGAATATAACAGTTTGTCTTTTTTGAAAACAAATCAGCATTGATGGTTCCAATCCCGCTAATCAGTCCATCTGCCGGGGTGTTTTCTCTAAGCTCTTTAATGGATTTACGCCCTTTTTGTGCCGCAACAATAAGGCTGCCAATTTCTTGAAATGATCCCTTATCACAAAGGTCATTAATGTTTTCTCTCGCAGTTCTTTTTCCTTTTGTATGTCGTTTACTAATGGCAGCTTTACGGTTGCTGTCTTCTAAAAGACGTTTGCGATCTTTGAGTTCTTTAAGATCTTTACGGTTTGTTGATGTGTTTTTTTTTGCCATAGCCTAGCGTTATACAAAGGTGATCATGTCCTTTTTTAAATGGGGTAATTCGTTAAAAGAGAGCAGATTGAATTTATTGTTGGTGTATAAAAAACTAGAAAATGAAGTGTTTCTAATCGAGAAATTTAATTCGGCGACTGCTTTTTCTGTCGTTAGCCCTAAACACTCTGCTGTGATTGCACTAATGGTTCCGCCAGAGCTAAAGATCCCAACGGTTTCCCCTTTGGCGGTAGCCTCTAAAATTTGATCTAAGCCTTCTTTGACATCGGCTCTAAATTCTTTCCAAGTGGGCATTCCTTCAACGGAGATATTTCCCTCTGCCCATTCGCTTAAAAAATACTGAAAGCCCAGCATAGCATTGCGCATGGCTTTTTTAGGATCGCGCTTAGTGCTCTTTTCTAATGTGACCAAATAGGGATCTGTTTTGATCAAATCTGGGAGGGCGATTTTCATGGTTTCTATACCATTGTGCTCTTTTAGACCCTTGATGATAATGGGACTAGGGAGGTCTTTTCCGTTTTTGTGATACTGCTCTTCAACTGCTTTAAAGGTGTTGATTTGTCGGTCTAGAGGGCCCACAAATATTTTGTCAAACGAGATGTTATCTTTGAGAAGATACTCCCCTAAGATTTGTGCTTGTCGCACTCCTTTATCAGACAATACATCATAATTTTCTGCTCCTAAAGAAGCTTGACCATGTCTAAAAAAATATAATTTACTCATGCGAGCTTAGCTTGATGACGGTTTTTATAGTTGCTGTACTAAACTAAGAATTTGATTCGGATTATTCTTTGGTATGTTAGGGGAGTTTTATGGACGAGAAGATAAATTGTATTTCATTATTTTGTTTCCAATAGTGATAGTCTTAGTTTTGCCATTAACTGGCCTAGTAGTTCAACTGGATAGAATATCAGATTTCGGCTCTGAGGGTTAGGGGTTCGAATCCTCTCTAGGTCACAAATTAATCAAAAGCAAGCGAAGGATACCGCTTGCTTTTTTTTGCTTTAGCGCAGTAGGAAAATAGATTTTCTATCAACAGAAAAGCGTTTAGACTAACGATGTGCGCTTGTAAACACTTTTAGGTCTCGTTTTTCTTGATGATGGGTTAATGATAAAATAAGCCATCTATCTGAAAAATTTAAAATGGGGTGATGTACCAAAGTTGAGTTTAAATGTTTTCCTCTGTAGAACTAGGACGAGCTTATTGAATGGGAAAAATTCCTAAAGCAACCCGTTTTTATAGCCTAAAAAGAACGGATATTTCAACAATTTTTCCGTAATGTATTGTAATTAAGTGTTATAGATCCTGTTGCTTCGTTTAAAATTCATTTGTTCCTTTCTGTTTTCAAATGTTTTTTTAAGTGATAAAATTGTATTTTCACAGAGCATTCAAACGATTTAAACATGAAAAATTCAAGTCTATTTTCAATCCTTATCTCACTTTTAATCTTAGTTTCTTGTGCCGGAGATGGATCAAAAGCTAATGCTAAAAAATTAGCAGATGGTGTCTATCAAAAAGAGGGATGGATTTATGATATGAAAGAATTGCCTTCTGGAAAAAATGTTATTCCATTTTATACTGTGGGGACTTTGTCTACAAATGTGCTTACTAACTCATTTACAAACCCACCTTCAGAAATGGGAATTACACTCTATTTTATGCTAGATAAAGCGGGTGATAATAAGAATAAAATCACCTCTGTCTATTTAGAGTCTACCGCAACAGATGAGAATCTTTTTAAATTTCCACGTTGTTTAAGTATTTGTCCTGTTACGGTTGAAATCCTCAATCCAGACGGAAGCGCCACAGAAATAAAAACTTCTTATTCTAGGCCAAATGTTTTTAGAATGGATATTGAAGATACTGTATTGAACGATTTAGCGGCAAATCAATCTAAAGTGAGAATGCGAATTCCGGTTTCGCGTAACAATCAAAACACCACTTTTGAATGGTTTGATTTTGATTTTGCTGGATACACTCCAGAACTAGACTAGGTTATAAGGATTTTAGGCTTAAATCGATGTTTTTAGCAGAATGGGTTAATGCTCCTAAAGAGGCGTAATCCACTCCTGTTTCTGCGATTTCTACCAGGGTGTTTTCATTGATGTTTCCAGAAGCCTCTGTAGAGAATCTACCGTCAATTAATGCGATGGCTTTTTTTAGTTCTTTTGGAGACATATTGTCTAACAATAATCTGTGAATCCATGGAAAGGCAAAGCACTCCTCTATTTCTGCAAGATTGCGCACTTCGACAATTGTTTTGATGGATAAATTATTCTGTTTTAAATAAGCTTGTGTTTTCTTAAGGGTATTAGATAAGGTGCCATTAAAATCGATATGGTTGTCTTTGATCATGATCATATCAAACAGGCCTATTCTGTGGTTTTTTCCTCCCCCGATATTAACGGCCCATTTTTCTGGATATCGAAAGTTAGGCGTTGTTTTTCTGGTGTCTAAAAGCACACATTTTGTATGGGCTATTTTTTGACTCAAACGATGGGTAAGGGTGGCAATTCCACTCATGCGTTGCATACAATTTAAGACCAAACGTTCTGTGGCCAATAAGTCGTGTTGCGGCCCCTCTATGGTCATTACAATGTCTCCAGGAAGAATAGGACTTCCATCTTGTATTTTAAGATCGCATTGAATCGAATCATTGACATGATTAAATATGATCTGTGCTAAATCTACTCCAGCTATAATACCACTCTCTTTTGCGATTAGTTTTGCGCTACTGTGTTTTGTGTGGCTAAGACAGGAAAGACTTGTGTGATCGCCATCGCCGATATCTTCTTGTAAAGCAGTAGTGATAAATCGATCTAAAGGATCTTTATGTAACTTATAAAATGGGGTTTGTTGCATAGTCATGATTGTAAAATACGCCATTATTTTGGGTTAGTATCAAGGATTGATTTACCATAACATATGCGACACTAACCATATTTCTCAATTCGCAAATTTGAGGAGAAAGTTTATTGTTGTTGTATAATTGCACTATGTCAAAATAGAGCTGCTTAACTTGTTTTTGTGCATTGATTAATCCTTGCGTTGTTTTAAAAATACCGACATCTTCACTCATGATTTTACATAATTGTTTGCGAAGATCTTGCGTTTGTTTCGCTGGATTAGTGCTGGTATAGCTTTGTCCTTTCCAGTCGGGTACTTTTAAATAAAAGTCTTTTTCTAAGGGATTATTTTCTAAATCTGTACACGTCTTGATTGCAGCGCGGTGGGAGAATACAATCGATTCTAATAAGGAATTAGAAGCTAGACGATTTGCGCCGTGTAAACCTGTATGTGAGCATTCTCCAATGGCATAAAGTCCCTTTAATGTAGTGCTAGAATTTTGATCCACCTTAATCCCGCCACAACTGTAATGAGCTGCCGGAATAACAGGAATAAGATCCTTTAGAGGGTTAATGCCTACTGATTGACAGTTTTCTACGATATAGGGAAAATGATTGAGTAATACTTTAGCTTTAATATTGGTAGCATCTAAGTATACATGCTTGCTTTTTTGCGCTTTAATTTCTTGAATAATAGATCGTGCAACGATATCTCTAGGGGCTAAATCCTTACTAGGGTGGTATTTCTCCATAAAAGCTTCTCCTAAATGATTTTTTAGGATAGCTCCCTCTCCGCGCAGTGCTTCTGTAATTAAAAAAGTTTCTCCATTGACCTTTGGATAAAGTGCGGTAGGGTGAAACTGTACAAAAGGGAGTTTTTCTAAAAAGGCTTTAGCCCTGTAGGCTGCCCCTAAACCATCTGCAGTGGCTCCTGCTGGATTAGTCGTAAAGTCGTATAATTGCCCGAGTCCGCCAGTTGATAAAACTGTAATTTGCGCTGTGATCTTTATTATTTCCTCGTCAAGGGTAGAGATGATATAGGCACCATAACAGGCTTGATGATTGGTTTTAGTATGGTGATCTGTGATTAAGTCAACTAGTATGTGATTCTCAAAATATTGAATGTTCTCAAATTCTTTCACCTTTTGAATTAAAGCGCGTTGTATTTCTGCGCCAGAGTGATCTTTAAAGTGAACTATTCGCTTTTCTGAGTGCCCCCCTTCTTTGGTTAGATCTAAACGATTGTTTTCTTTTTTATCAAATTGTGTTCCCCAATCGATGAGTTCATTTAGTCGATTGTTACCTTCGCGTATCACAAAATCGATGACCTCCTTATCACCTTGGTAGTCCCCGGCGATATAGGTATCCATGATGTGTTTGTCAAAGGTGTCTTTTTTGAAATTTGAGACTACCGCAATTCCCCCTTGAGCGTAACGCGTGTTTCCTTCGTCAAGTTGCTGTTTACAAATCAGTGTGATTTTAGTGGCAGGAGACTTTTCTGCCAGTTTGATAGCATAGGTCAAACCAGAGATTCCGGTGCCGATAACAAGAATATCTGTATGCATTTATTTGACAGCTAGCATACGTTCTATGGGTAATCGAGCATCTTCCATGAGCTGTTGATCGAGTTTGATTTCTGGTGTTTCATCTTTTAAACAACGATACAACTTTTCCATAGTGTTGAGTTTCATAAAGGCACATTCGCTACAGGCACAAGTGTCATCTTCTACTGGGGCCGGGATAAATTGTTTTGAAGGGCATCTTTTCTGCATTTCGTGTAAAATCCCTGCTTCTGTTGCAACGATAAAGGTGTCGCAACTGTCTTCTTGAACAAAATTTAAAAGGCCCGAAGTGCTTCCGATATAATGGGCGATGTCTAGCACTTGACTTTCACTCTCTGGGTGAGCGATAAACTTAGCCGTTGGATTTTCTTTGGCTAGGGCGACAATTTTATTAAAGGAAAAAGCTTCGTGTACAATGCAGGCACCGTCCCACAAAATCATTTCTCTTCCTGTTTGTTTGATTAAATAGCGACCTAAATTTTTATCTGGGGCAAAAATAATCTGCTTTTCTTTAGGGATGCTATTGATTACATCAACGGCATTAGTCGAAGTACAAACGATGTCACTAAGGGCTTTTATTTCTGCAGAACAGTTGATATAGGTCACCACAACAGCGTCTGGATATTGTTGTTTAAATGCAGCAAAGTCTGTTGGGGGACAGGAATCTGCAAGAGAGCATCCTGCTTTTAAATCGGGGAGGAGTACCTTCTTTTGAGGGTTGATGATTTTCGCAGTTTCTGCCATAAAGTGTACGCCTGCAAAAACGATGATATCTGCTTTGGCTTCTTTGGCCATTTTGGCCAAATAAAGACTGTCTCCTAAATAATCTGCAATATCTTGAATTGCATCTTCTTGGTAATAATGGGCTAGTATAACCGCATTTTTTTCCTTTTTTAGGCGGGTGATTTCTTTGTTAAAATCTATGTTCTGCTCGACAGCATTATTAATCATTATCCTTATTTAAATGGCAAGGGTTTTTGGCTTTGCGCAATTCAATACTAAATTAAGAAATTTAATACTTACAAGTGTTTGATAAGGATAGAATTTGCAATATTTGGCGAAGCCTTGTGATTATTTAACATGAATTTGTATATTAACCATTGTAAGTTATTTTAACCCAAATCTAACAAACATTTATTGTACATGAAACCTACTTATATCACCCTCCTATTTATGGTTGTGACCACTGCTTTGATGGCGCAACGACACGACACCCCATGGCAAATAAATGCTGGCTTAAATGCTGTAGATATTTTCCCAACTGGTGGTGAAAACACTTATTTTCCAAATCAGGGAGGCTTTTTTGAAGATTTTGCTAATACCGACCATTGGAATGCAGGAGTTCCATCGATTGGTGTTTATCGCACCCTAAAGGAAGACTTATCTGTAGGGGTAAACTTTGCTTTTGCGGGAATTTCAAAAATTGAAGGAGCAACAAATCGCAATCTGAAATATTTTTCTTCAGATGTTCAATTGAAATATGCTTTTCTTAGATCAAAACACTTAAGTCCTTATGCCAGACTGGGAGCGGGGATTTCATCCTTTAATAACGACGCTTCTATCGCAAATAATATTACAGCTGAAAAGCGATCTACCGGTCATTGGGTTGGCTCTATTGGATTAGATTTATTGCTGACAGATAAATTTGGTCTTTATGTAGAGACCAATTTTAAAAGTGCCTTTGGCGATCAAGGAATTTCTCATTTTAATCACAGTATAGGGTTTAGTTATGGTCTAGGTATTTTAGATCGCGACGGTGACGGAACTCCAGATAGTGAGGACGAATGTATAGACGAGCCCGGGATTGCTAGTTTAAACGGCTGCCCCGATCGTGACGGTGATGGAATAAAAGACAGTGAAGACCAATGCCCAGAAACACCTGGAATAAAGGAATTTATGGGATGTCCTGACACTGATATGGACGGGATTCAAGATAAAGAGGATGATTGTCCTGAAGAAGCCGGTCCAGAAGAAAACAATGGTTGTCCAGATACAGATGGCGATGGCTTACCCGATAATCAAGACGATTGTCCTGAAGAAGCAGGACCTACAGAAAACAATGGATGTCCAGACACAGATGGGGATGGCGTTTTAGATAAAGATGACGTTTGTCCAGAATTAGCCGGTACTGCTGAAAACAACGGTTGTCCAGATCAAGATGGAGACGGAGTAATCGATCCAGACGACGAATGTATCGATGAAGCAGGTCCATCAAGTAATAATGGTTGCCCGTGGCCAGATACTGACGGTGATGGGGTGTTTGATAAAGATGATGATTGCCCAACTCAAGCAGGTAATTCTGCTACTGGTTGTCCTGTTGTAGAGAAAACCATTATCGATGCCTTAAACAACGCTGGTATCAATATACTATTCCCCGCAGATGGTTTTGAATTAAAAGGGACCAAAGTATTAGATGCAGTTGCAAAAGTGCAAAAGATATTAGAAGATAATCCCGAAGGAACTGTGCTTGTACAAGGGCATGCCTCTGAAGACGGAAGCGATGCTTATAATCAAGCGCTTTCTCAAAAACGCGCAGAAGCGGTTAAAGCTAAGCTGATTGAACTGGGTATTCCTCCTGCTCGATTAGAGGTTCAAGCCTTTGGTGAATCAAGACCTATTTCAGACGAAAACGAGGCTTTATCACGAGCGAAGAGTAGACGGGTAGAGTTTACCGCAAAACAATAAGAACTACTTAATTATATAAAAAAGGCTGAGCAACGCTCAGCCTTTTTTGTTTTACACGAATAATGAGCATTTGGTTTTGATGATTCTTTTGCAGGATAACTTATTAATATTAAAATAAATACACTCTTTTTTAAATCCCTTTTTTCTGTAACAGACTCCTTCATTATATTCAGATTTTTAGTATTTTTATGTACTTTAAAAAATAAAACTATTTATTATGAAATTTATTAGACTAATGTTGGTTATGACCGTTTTAGCTTCAGGGTCAATATTTGCACAAACTTCTGCTAATCCATGGCAGATATCAATTGGCGCAACAATGCCCTCAATTAACAGTGATATTGTAAATAGAAACGGAACAGTTGCTTCAGGTGATTTGAGCGGTTCTATTGGTTTGCCACAAGCATCACTTTACAGAAAAATCTTTAAAGGATTTTCTATTGGTGGTCAAGTTGCTTTAGGAAAAGCACAAGATGAGAGCACCTCTACAGATTATGAATTCTTTAGTATGCACGGTGCTTTAAAGTACGGTTTTAACATTGATGGTAAATTTAGCCCTTATGTTAAAGCAGGTGTTTATGGAACTACATCATTGAAAGATGGTACAGATAGCGGTTCTTTAAATACAGACTATTCTAACTTTGGGACAGTAGGTTTTGATTATGCTTTAGGAGACAAATTAGGTCTTTATGCAGAGTACTCTATTGGAAAAATCAATGAGAACCCTGAAGTAGATTATGGACTTTTATCTTTAGGTCTAAGCTTTGATTTCGGAGTAGGTGATAGAGATAAAGATGGTGTTAACGACAAAAAAGACAAATGTCCAGATGAGCCAGGTTTAAAAGAGTTCGAAGGATGTCCTGATACAGATGGTGACGGTGTTCCAGATCCACAAGACGAATGTCCAGAAGTTGCTGGTCCAGCCGAAAACAAAGGTTGTCCTGATACAGACGGAGATACCGTATTAGATAAAGATGATGCTTGTCCAGAAGTTGCTGGTCTTGTAGCATTAAACGGTTGCCCAGATGCAGACGAAGATGGTATTGCAGATGGAGACGATGAGTGTCCTGAAGAAGCTGGTGCAGCTGAAAATAATGGATGCCCATGGCCAGACACTGACAATGATGGTGTTGCTGATAAAGATGATGATTGTCCTGAACTAGCTGGTACAACTGAAAATGGTTGCCCAGAGTTGACAGATGAAATCATGTCTACAATAAATCAAGTTGGTAGCAGTATTTTATTCCCAGCAAATGGTTCAAAAATCATGGGAGAGAAGTCTATTAACGCGGTGGCTGAAATTAAAGGTATTTTAGACCAAAATCCAATTGGTACTATCGTTATTCAAGGTCATGCTTCTTCTGACGGAAATGAAGATTACAATCAAAAATTATCTCTACAACGTGCAGAGTCTGTTCGTGATGAATTAGTAGGGTTAGGAGTTGATGCTTCTCGTCTTGAAGTAGTAGCTATGGGATCATCTAAACCATTAAATGGTGATGCTTCTGATAGAGCTAACAACAGAAGAGTAGACTTTTACAAGAAATAATTTCTTCTTTATAAAATAGAAAAGGCCGAGCAATGCTCAGCCTTTTTTTATGGAATAAATTTAGCTTTTTTAAAGCGCCTTTAAACGGGCGATGGTTTCTGTTGGGTTGTCTGATTTAAAAACAAAACTTCCAGCGACTAAAACATCTGCTCCAGCCTCAGTCAAGGCCTTCGCGTTTTGGTCTGTTACGCCTCCATCAATCTCAATCAGCGTTGTAGCACCTTTGTCAGTAATAAGTTGTTTTAATGCCTTTACTTTTGCATAAGTATTCTCGATAAAAGACTGCCCACCAAAGCCAGGATTCACACTCATTAAGCAAACTAAATCAATGTCTTGGATAATGTCTTCTAAAAGATGAACAGGTGTGTGAGGGTTTAATGCAACACCCGCTTTCATACCGCAAGATTTAATCTTTTGTAAGCTTCGATGTAAATGGGTGCAAGCTTCATAATGCACTGTTAAAATGGCTGCATTTAATTCTGCGAAAGTGTCGATATAGCGATCTGGATCAACAATCATTAAATGGACGTCTAGGGGTTTTTTAGCGTGCTCACCAATGGCTTTTAATACAGGCATGCCAAAAGAAATATTGGGCACAAAAACGCCATCCATTATATCAATGTGAAACCAGTCGGCTTCACTGTTATTTAATATTTCGCTGTCGCGTTGAAGGTTAGCAAAGTCTGCTGCTAACACAGAGGGTGCAATGAGTTTTTTCATAAAAAAAAAGCAAGCCGGTATAGCTTGCTTGGAAATTTATCCTAGATAGGTTTTTAAAATTTTACTTCTCGAGGTGTGTTTTAAACGTCGAATCGCTTTTTCTTTGATTTGGCGAACTCGTTCACGTGTTAAATCAAACGTTTCTCCAATTTCTTCAAGCGTCATAGCATGTTGATCTCCTAATCCAAAATAAAGACGTACCACGTCTGCCTCACGAGGAGTAAGGGTTTCTAGTGCGCGTTCAATTTCAGTTTTTAATGATTCGTGTAATAAAGTACGATCAGGGTTTGGAGACTCACCACTGTTTAAGACATCATAAAGGTTAGAGTCTTCTCC
>JBDNAJ010000133.1:0-36606 GCA_039768455.1 Candidatus Arcticimaribacter sp. | reverse complement strand
CAAGGCATAAAACAACGTTTTGGAATTATTGGGGTTAGTCAAGGATTAAACCGTGCTTTAGAAAAAGCATTGCGGGTCGCTAGCACTGATATTTCCGTCTTAGTCACGGGTGAAAGTGGGGTGGGAAAAGAAAATATCCCTAAAATAATTCATCAAAACTCCCACCGTAAACACGCTAAATATATCGCAGTAAACTGTGGCGCTATTCCAGAAGGAACCATTGACAGTGAACTCTTTGGTCATGAAAAAGGCGCCTTTACTGGCGCTACTTCAACACGAAATGGATATTTTGAAGTCGCCGATGGCGGAACAATTTTCCTCGACGAAGTCGGTGAACTACCCTTGTCAACACAGGTGCGATTATTAAGGGTGTTAGAAACAGGAGAATTCCTAAAAGTAGGGTCTTCTAAAACGCAAACCACCAATGTGCGAATAGTTGCAGCGACAAACGTCAACATGCGTGATGCGATCCAGAAAAATAAATTTAGAGAGGATCTCTATTATCGATTGAGTACGGTAGATATCCATCTACCACCTTTGAGAAATAGAAAAGAAGATATCCCGTTGTTGTTTAGAAAGTTTGCGGCAGACTTTGCTCAAAAGTACCGCATGCCCACCCTTAGGCTAGACGAACAAGCCCAAGAATTATTAGTGCAGTACAACTGGAATGGAAACATTAGACAATTGCGCAATGTCGCAGAACAAATATCTGTCTTAGAACAAGAACGCCTCCTTTCTGCAAATAGTCTTCGCCCTTATTTACCTAATATGGGCGCACAACTTCCCGCTTTAGTCAAAGATAAAAAAGAACAAAGTGACTTTGCTTCAGAAAGAGAAATCCTTTACAAGGTTCTTTTTGACATGAAAAACGATCTTAACGATCTAAAGAAGCTTACCTTAGAACTCATGAATCAAGACATTAGTACGGAAGAAAAAGAAGGCTTGATTCAAAAAATTTATGGGAATGAACCCATCAATGGTAAGGAAGAAAACACCTTAACGGTGATGAACACCAACCATGAATCTCAAAATGACACAGCCATTATCAGTCCGCAAGACAACTATAGCTATGCCGAAACAATTGAAGCAGAAGAGCCCCTATCGCTTTTAGAAAAAGAGATTGAAATGATTAAAAAAGCATTAGAACGCTCTAATGGTAAACGAAAGCTTGCCGCAGAAGAATTAGGTATTTCAGAAAGAACGCTCTACCGTAAAATAAAACAATATGACCTCAATGAAGATGAAATTTAACCCCTTTGCATACCTGTTTTATTTTCTTGCCTGTTGGTCATTTACCCAATGTGGCATTTATTCTTTTACAGGAGCTTCCATCCCTCCTGGGACAGAAACTTTTCAAGTAAACTATTTTATCAATGAGGCTGGGAATCGACCGGGCTCAACCATAGAGCCAGGCCTTGATCAAGAATTTACCATTGCATTACAAGATTTGTTAATCAATCAAACCAATCTAAATCTTGTTACCAGCAATGCCCATTTAGTTTATGAGGGAGAAATCACCAGATACAGCATCACCCCCACCACCTCTACCGCTAATAATACCGCAGCACAAAACCGATTGACCATGGAGGTCAACGTGCGCTACATCAATAATAAAAATGAAGACGATTCTTTTGAACAACGCTTTTCTTTCTTCTATGACTTTGATGCTAACCAGCAGTTATTCGATGTAAAAAGCGCAGCAAACAAAGAGATATTTGAGCGTATTACGCAAGAAATTTTTAACGCCTCTCTGGCTAAATGGTAAGTTTATGACAGCACAAGAATACAGTGATTTACTCATCAATTTTGACCCTAAGAGCGAGGAGCAAAGAAAAGCTTTTGAAAAAATCACCTATCGCTATCCTTACTTTCAGTCGGCTTATATACACTATTTAAAAACCCTGAAAGCGCAGGAACAATACAATTATGAACTGATCTTGCGAAAGACAGCAGTATTAAGTCCAGAACGCGAAACCTTACATCAATGGCTCGAGCAAGACTTTGCTAATGAAAATCCTCCAAAGCTTAAAGCCGTTCAAACTTTGGCTGCACCTAATGCAGCCATAAAAGATAGAGTATCAACTAGCACAGAAGATCAAAACAGCGAGCCTCCCACGGTAAAAGCAGTTAGCAAAACCTTTGCTGCTAAAGACGATCAAAAAGGGAAAAATAAAGAAAAAAGCATTAAGAAGGCAAAGCCAAAGAAAAAAGAGGTCCCGGTAGCAATGACCTATGCCGACTGGGTAATTTATTCTTCCAAAGGGAAAATTCAACCAAAAGAAAAGAACAGCAGCTTAGAAGAAAAAATATCGCTGATAGATACCTTTTTAGAAAATCGACCAAAGATTCCACCGGTACGACAAGATCAACCAAAAGTTGACCTCTCGGCCAATAATGAGTTCAACAAAGAGGAATTAATGACCGAAACATTGGCGAAGGTTTATTTACAACAAAAGAAATTTAAAAAGGCCTTATATGCCTATCAGATATTAAGTTTGAAATATCCAGAAAAAAATAGTTTCTTTGCAGACCAAATCAAGAAGATTAAACAGTTACAACAAAAAAGCTAAGTCATGAGCACTTTTTCAATATTCTTAACACTAATTCTTATCGTTTGCTTTCTCCTCATTCTTGTAGTGATGGTTCAAAACCCTAAAGGTGGAGGATTATCTTCTTCATTTGGTGGCGGTGGTCAACAATTAGGTGGTGTTCAAAAAACAACAGATTTCTTAGATCGAAGCACTTGGATCTTAGCCACACTTTTATTGGTTTTGATCTTATTATCCAACTTTGGACTTAATACTGGTGCAACAAACACCATAAACGAATCTAAATTGATCGATGCCGCAACAGAGCAAAGCATTCCAGAGACTATCCCAGAAGAAATTCCTGAAGTTCCTGTAGAAGCTACGCCAGAACAATAAACGGTACCATACCATAAAAATTAATGCCAGCTTACTGCCAAGCTGGCATTTTTATTTTAAAAAAACTGTCAAAAAAAACATTGGCATAATTTCTGAAAAAAGAAAATAAAATTAAAATTCATTATGAGTAACCTAAACATTAAACCCTTAGCAGATCGCGTTCTAGTAGAACCCGCTGCTGCAGAAACAAAAACTACTTCGGGGATAATTATACCCGATACAGCAAAAGAAAAACCACAAAGAGGAACTGTTGTTGCCGTAGGCCCTGGAACAAAAGACAATCCAGTTACCCTAAAAGTGGGTGACACTGTGTTATATGGTAAATATGCTGGAACAGAGCTAAGTCATGAAGGAGGCGATTACCTCATCATGAAAGAAGCCGATATTTTAGCAATTGTTTAATTCATTAAAAAATAAATCATGGCAAAAAAGATAGAATTTGATATCGCCGCAAGAGACGGGATAAAAAGAGGGGTAGATGCCCTTGCAAATGCAGTAAAAGTCACTCTGGGACCTAAAGGTCGCAATGTAATTATCGGAAAAGCCTTTGGCGCTCCTCATGTAACAAAAGATGGGGTAACCGTAGCTAAAGAAATTGAACTAGAAGACGCCCTTGAGAACATGGGTGCGCAGATGGTGAAAGAAGTCGCTTCAAAAACAAATGATCTTGCAGGTGATGGAACAACCACTGCAACGATTTTAGCACAAGCAATCGTTAAAGAAGGATTGAAAAACGTTGCCGCAGGAGCTAATCCTCTTGATTTAAAAAGAGGGATTGACAAAGCTGTTGGTGCGATTGTTACCGCTTTAGAAGAGCAAGCAGTAGAAGTAGGTGACTCTTCAGAGAAAATCAAACAAGTTGCTAGTATCTCTGCAAATAACGATGAAACCATTGGGAGCTTAATCACCACTGCTTTTGAAAAAGTAGGGAAAGAAGGAGTCATTACCGTAGAAGAAGCAAAAGGAACAGATACTTATGTAGATGTTGTAGAAGGAATGCAATTTGACCGCGGATACCTTTCGCCTTATTTTGTGACCGACTCAGAAAAAATGGAAGCTGACCTTGAAACGCCTTATATCTTATTGTACGACAAAAAGATTTCTTCTATGAAAGATTTACTTCCCGTGCTTGAGCCAGTGGCCCAAACAGGAAAGCCTTTATTGATCATCGCAGAAGATGTTGACGGAGAAGCATTAGCCACCTTAGTGGTAAATAAATTACGTGGAGCTTTAAAAATTGCTGCAGTAAAAGCCCCTGGCTTTGGAGACCGCAGAAAAGCAATGTTAGAAGATATCGCTATACTTACAGGCGGGACAGTGATTTCAGAAGAACGTGGCTTTACCCTTGAAAACGCAACTATTGAAATGCTAGGGACAGCAGAAAAAGTAACCATTGACAAAGACAACACTACTGTTGTAAATGGTGCTGGTGCTACCGATGCTATCGAAGGTCGCGTGGGGCAAATTAAAGCGCAAATCGAGAACTCAACCTCTGATTATGACAAGGAGAAATTACAAGAACGTTTAGCAAAACTCTCTGGTGGAGTTGCAGTACTTTATGTAGGAGCTCCATCTGAAGTTGAAATGAAAGAAAAGAAAGACCGTGTTGACGATGCACTTCACGCTACTCGCGCAGCTGTAGAAGAGGGAATCGTTGCTGGTGGAGGTGTTGCTTTGTTAAACACTAAAAACAGTTTAGCAGACATCAAAGCCCATAACGCAGATGAGTCAACTGGGGTTCAAATCATCAACTCTGCAATAGAAGCACCTTTAAGAACAATCGTCGCTAACTCTGGTGGAGAAGGCTCTGTTGTTGTTGCAAAAGTACTGGAGGGAGATAAAAACTTTGGGTATAATGCAAAAGAAGGAACTTATGTAGACATGCTTAAAGAGGGAATCATTGACCCTAAAAAAGTAACCCGTGTTGCACTTGAAAACGCAGCCTCTGTTGCAGGAATGATCCTAACGACAGAATGTGCTTTAATGGACATTAAAGAAGATGCTCCTGCAGGTGCTGGTATGCCTCCTATGGGCGGCGGAATGCCAGGCATGATGTAGGCAAAACAGCTTATCAATTACTTAAGCCGCTCATTTTGAGCGGCTTTTTTTTGTTTTTATTTTAAAATGTTTACATTTAGGGGAACCAAAATCTTATTATTATGTCAAAAAACCTACTTTTATCAGGTATTGCTGGAACCATCGTTTACTTTCTTTTAGGATGGTTAGTTTACGGAATTTTATTTCCGGATTTAGTCAGTGAGGGAGAGTCTACCTCTTTACTTTACATCTTTTTAGGCTGCTTATTTTATGCTTTTATTTATGCGGTTATTTTCACGCGATGGGCTAACATCACCAATTTTAAAACAGGCTTTAACGCTGGATTAGTTTTAGGATTATTGTATGCTTTAAGTTGGCACTTTTTTATGCAACACGGAGCGATTGACGCATTGCATTTTGCTAAAGCAATTATCCTTTCGAGTTTAATCAATGGCTTTGTAGCGGGTACAGTCGCATTTGTAAATGGAAAAGTTTCTTAAAATTATTTTTTAGTACAAAAAAAAGCGACCCGTTTGGGTCGCTTTTTCTATTCTACTTTTTTCTTGCGTTCGTACAGACAACACATTGGCAAGTTTTCGTACACCTCGTCTGGAGCAGTAGCTAAGGGAGTGTCATGACCCGCGTTTGCAACGGCTTGATGTACCTCTTCTAAACTGATCTTTTTGGCATCATACAACATGGTAAATTGATGGGTAGGAATATCCCAACTCGCTGTTTTGATTCCTTTTAATCCAAAGGCAGTTTTTTCAATTCTCGCTTTACACATCCCACAGACTCCTTCTACTTCAAAGTTAGTTTTCTGAATATCTTTTTTCTGAGCTAATAAGCTTAAAGGCGCTGCCAAAAGGAGCATTAGTATTACTTTTTTCATGCTATTGTTTTTTTAAATTAAATCTTAATCCGGCATAAATCATTCGACCAAAAACTGGTGCATAGACTAGACTAGCGTCAAAATTCCTGCCAAAAGGTTGATCGATCCCAACCACAGGATTTACTTGTCGTTGATTGCTCAGGTTTTCACCCCCTAAATATACTTCAAACTGAGGAGAAAACACCCGGGTGAGTTGGGCGTTCCACAACCCATAAGCGGGAGCAGAAAATCCTTGGCCATCTCGAGGATTAGCAGGTAAACGCTGTTCTCCCACAAAATGATAGGTCAAGTCTGCACGCCATCCTTTTCCTGTTTCATCCACATTATTATAATCGGCATTCGCAAAAAAGCGGTGCTCAGGCTGTAGCGGTTTTTGCTTTAAGCCATCGAGGTAAGTGGTTTTGACTTGGTAATTTTTATACGCAAATCGCGTACTCACATTTTTAATGGGTGCATAATCCATCCCCAGTTGGAAACTTTTGGCGCAGCTTTCTCCTTCTAAATTATAAAATCTTATGTAGCGAGCAGTTTCCCAATCCACTACAACTTGATCTTGAAAAGTAGTGACATAATAATCTATGTTGAGCTCTCCTTGTCGCCCAAAAAGCGTGAAGCCTTGCTGGATACTCCCGCCATAATTCCAAGCTTTTTCTGGACGGAGGCCATAAATACTTCCGCCGTTTTGACGCAAATTAATCGCACGATTCGTGGCAAATAAAGTTTGATTCTCGGCAAAAACATTTGCTGCTTTTCTCCCTTGCCCCATTGAAAACCTCAATGCAGCACGTTCCCAGGGGGTATAACGTGCATGCAGTCTAGGGGTGATAAAAGTCCCTAAATTATTGTGGCTATCTACCCTTAGTCCCGCAACGATATTCCATCGATCTAAACTGTCATAGGTGTATTCAAAAAAGGCTCCTAACACTCGGTCAGTTCTTTGGTAATTCGTCCCATCAACCCATTCGTCATAGCGGTCCCAAGCGAGATTAATTCCTGTTTTAAATTTGTTTTTGGTGTTTCCTAAAATAGAATTAAAAAGCACGTTGCTAAAGAAACTTTTATGGTTGATATCATATTGCCTTAGGCCATAATAGGCCTTTTGATCATGGCTGTTATAGGCGGCTTGAAAACCGAAACTTTGATAGGTCAACAAAGGGAAAACATAGCCTAATTTTAATGAGGCATCAAATCGCTTAGTATCGATTTCACTCCCCCACCTATTGGTCAAACCTTTGTCTGTAGTGGGATTAAAATTTTCTGCCCCAGTTTGTTTTTGATCATCGAGATAGCGTAAACTTAAAAAACTCACCCAGCCTTTTTCGGCATCGGTATACTGCCATCGATTGAGTAAATTAACTTGTTTTGTCAAGGGCAAATCCAAAAAATCATCCTTATTGCGATCTGTAGCTAAGCTGCGTTGATTGCCGTGGACATATAAGCCTGTACTCCATTTATCTGACAGCTTGTTGTTCCAATGTATATTCGCTTCTTGTCGCCCGTTGACCGAAGCAAAAAGATTGACAAACAAGGGCGCATCTAAAAAAGGTTTTTGCAATTCTGTGTTAATTTGTCCAGCTATACTTTCAAAGCCATTGGTCACACTTCCCGCCCCTTTGGTGATTTGAATACTTTCGATCCAAGTCCCCGGTGTATAGGTCAACCCATAGATTTGAGAAGCCCCTCTAACCGATGGGATGTTCTCTTCGGTTATCAATAAATAGGGACTTGATAAGCCTAACATTCTAATCTGTTTTGTCCCTGTAAGGGCATCAGAAAAGTTCACGTCTATAGAGGGATTTGTCTCAAAACTTTCAGAAAGGTTGCAGCAGGCTGCTTTAAGTAATTCTGCACTATTGACCTGCATCACGTTTTGTGCAGCGATATAAGATTTTTGCGCTGCTTTTCGTCGCTGTGTTAGTTCCACTTCTTCAAGACTTTCCCCTGCATCTTCTTTCATAAAATGGAAGATTTTTTTTCCAGGAGTAATCGTTAAAGTGTCTGTCTTAAAACCTAGGTATTTTACGATCAATTGATCAGTTGAAGCTGCAGAAGGAATAACAAATTTTCCTTCTTGATCTGACACCGTTCCAATGGCGGTGTTTAGCCAAAAAATATTGACTCCCGCCAAAGGGTAAGTTTCATTGTTTTCTTGGATAAGAATTCTTCCTTCTTCGGGCGCTTGCGCCATCAAAAAAAAGGGAGACATGAGTAAAAAGCAGTATAGGATATTTTTCATTATTTTATGTTTAAGGGGTTGTTTGAATTATTCCGGTCTGGAAAAAAACAACCTACTTATTCATAAAAAAGGGGGGCACAATTGATTTTGTAAAGCTTCCTTATGGAAGGAGGAGGATGGACCAACTGCAGGGCAATTCTTGGGTCAAGTTTGGGAAGGTCAATCTCATCATTTAATTCAAATTGGATGAAATTATCGACAAATTGCTTTTCTAGGTTTGTACTTTGATCACTGTCGTCTTGTGCAATGATGACATCATCTTGACAGCAACTTTTTTGAGTAAATTGAAGAATATCTGAAGGAAGATTTTTCTTTTCCATCCCACAGCCTTTTGCATCAAAAGCCCAAGAAATTTTCGCAATATGACCGCCACAATAGTGTACATTAAAGGCTACTCCTATTTTGCTTTGCAAAAAGAGCAGCAACAATAATAAAACACGTAATTGTTTCATGATCAATTCTTTCCTAACAAAGATACGCAATTAAACTATACCCAAAAGCATGCTGCTCGCCATCAAGAGCATGATTGAGTTTTCGATCAAAGTCGCTTCTGTCATGGGAAGATTTAATGCCGTCCCTAAACAGGCACATTGAATCGTGCTTTTTTGACGAAGTTGTTGCACCACTCCTATGGTGGTACTGCCTAAAATAAATAAGGTTACCCAAAGCGCAATTTGCAACTCAAATTGATATAAAAATGCAATCCCTAAGGCTGTTTCGATAAAGGGATACACCCATGCATAAACGGTTATTCGTTTAGCGATAGGATCATATTGACTAAATGATGCTGGAAATCCTTTGTAATCTAAGAACTTAAAGAAACCAAAAACAAGGTAAAACAAGCCCATAAAGTTGGTCATAAAAAGAGAGCGTGAACTGCCATTAGAAAGCATAAGACTTCCTACAATAATATAACTAAATATCAAAAAGAGAGGACGCAGTTGTTTCCATTTAGAAGGAGCGTTATTTGTCGAAGCATCTGCGATAAGATTAACCGTGTATTTTGCCCCCAGAACATTCGCTAATTTGTCAACAGACACAGCAACCGTGGAAGTAAAACTAGCTTCGGCATTTTCGAGACTAACTTGAACATCAGATAAACCATCTATCGCAGCGATCTTTTCTTCGACCCCCCTACGACAATTTTGGCAGGTCATTCCTAATACTTGTACCGTTTGTTTCATTTCCCAAATG
This sequence comes from Candidatus Arcticimaribacter sp., assembly GCA_039768455.1. GTDB lineage: Bacteria > Bacteroidota > Bacteroidia > Flavobacteriales > Flavobacteriaceae > Arcticimaribacter. The sequence goes on along the minus strand of JBDNAJ010000133.1, from coordinate 27,323 downwards.
TACATTGTTTTTTATTGATAACTCGTCCATAAATTCTCCGAAGAAAGCTACCCATATCCTTGCCGATTTCGCTATTTTTGAAAAAAAATTAAGTGGTCGCATATTCCGCCCTTTTAACGCACTGTAAATCTTTACTCGAGAAACCAACAGCAGATAAATTTGCCTGCTTGACAGAGATCTGTGTTTATCTGCAAAAAGAGGTCGAAGTTTATGACTGGGTGGGGTTTTATATGGCGAATCACGCCAAAAAAACACTTCACCTAAAGGCTTTTGCTGGCATCCCTACAGATCACGAAGTTATCCCATTTGGAAAAGGGATTTGTGGACAAGTAGCAGTCACAAACAACAACTTTATCGTGGACGATGTGAGTGCGCAAGACAATTATATCGCCTGCGACATTCATGTAAAGTCTGAAATTGTGATTCCGCTTTTTTCAAAAGGGGAAAACATCGGACAAATCGATATCGACTCAAACAAAATCAATGCGTTTACAGAAAAAGACGCTACATTTCTAGAACAACTCAATACGGCTATCGCCGAAAAATTATTTTAATCACTATCACATGAGCACTTCATTAAAAATCACTTCTGCCCTAATTTCTGTTTTTGACAAAGAGGGATTAGCCCCCATCGTTCAAGAACTCAATAAACAAGGCGTTACACTTTACTCTACAGGAGGGACAGAAAAGTTCATTCGTGATTTAGGAATTGAAGTTGTCGCTGTGGAAGACATTACCTCTTATCCTTCGATTTTAGGAGGGCGGGTTAAAACCCTTCACCCAAAAGTTTTTGGTGGCATTCTAAACCGTCAAAACAACACATCTGATCAAGAGGAATTAGACCAGTTTGAAATTCCTCAATTAGATCTAGTAATTGTAGATCTGTATCCTTTTGAAAAAACAGTTGCTTCTGGCGCTGGAGAACAGGACATCATTGAAAAAATCGACATCGGTGGGATTTCATTAATTCGTGCTGCAGCAAAAAACTTTGCAGATGTTTTATGTGTCTCCGACAAAAACGATTATCAAGAAGTACTCGATTTATTAGTGGAAACAAGCGGGGCGCCTAGCCGTGAAGACCGCAAACGTTTTGCGACAAAAGCATTTCAAATTTCTTCCCACTACGACAGTGCGATCTTCAACTATTTTAATCAAGATACAAAAGCATCGACTGCACTTAAAGTAAGTCAACAAGAAGCCAAAACATTGCGCTATGGAGAAAACCCACACCAAGAAGGAACTTTTTACGGGGCCATAAACGACTTATTAGAACAAGTACACGGGAAAGAAGTTTCTTACAACAACTTACTCGACATTGACGCTGCCGTAAATCTAATGTTAGAATTCTATGATGGCGCACCTACCTTTGCGATTCTAAAACACAATAACGCTTGTGGTTTTGCAACCCGTGACACCCTAGTCAAAGCTTATGAAGACGCTTTAGCAGGAGATCCAGTTTCTGCCTTTGGCGGAGTGTTAATTGCTAATAAAGAGATGGATCTTGCTACAGCAGAAAAAGTTAACGAACTTTTCTGTGAAGTCGTTATTGCGCCTTCTTTTACAGAAGAAGCATTGACTGTTTTAAAAAGTAAGAAGAACCGCATCTTATTGATTCAAAAAGCGGCAACACTTGATCCTAAAACCATAAGAACTTGCTTAAACGGTTATCTGGTTCAAGATCGAGACAATATCACAGATACAAAAGAACATTTAACTACTGCTACAGAGATCGCTCCTAGCGAAAAAGAAATCGCAGACTTACTCTTTGCTTCAAAAATTTGCAAGCACACAAAATCCAATACCATTGTTTTAGTAAAAGATGGCCAACTATTAGCTTCTGGAACAGGACAAACATCGCGTGTAGACGCCTTAAGACAAGCGATTGAAAAGGCGACAAACTTTGGTTTTGACCTCAATAATGCTGTCATGGCGAGCGATGCGTTTTTCCCTTTCCCTGATTGTGTAGAGATCGCTTACAACGCCGGAGTACGATCTGTAATTCAACCCGGTGGATCGATTAAAGATCAACTGTCCATCGATTATTGCAACGCCCAAAAGATGTCAATGGTATTCACTGGAATACGCCATTTTAAACATTAATTTTCTTAACTTTGGGAAACTGCATAAAATATTGAACAACAAATGGGTTTTTTTGACTTTTTAACAGAAGAAATCGCTATCGATCTTGGAACTGCTAACACACTAATTATCCACAAGGACAAAGTAGTGGTAGACAGTCCTTCTATCGTTGCAATAGATCGAACTACTAAAAAAGTTATTGCAATAGGGCATGAAGCCAGTATGATGCAAGGGAAGACCCACGAAAACATCAAAACCATTCGTCCATTAAAAGACGGGGTAATCGCAGACTTTAACGCTTCTGAACAAATGATCAGTATGCTGATCAAAAGCGTTCCTACTTTAAAAAGTAAATTAATCACTCCCTCTCTTAGAATGGTCATTTGTATTCCTTCTGGTATTACAGAAGTAGAAATGCGCGCCGTTAGAGAATCAGCAGAACGCGTTAATGGGAAAGAGGTTTATTTGATTCACGAGCCTATGGCCGCAGCCATAGGGATAGGAATAGACATCAAGCAACCCAAAGGGAACATGATTGTTGACATAGGCGGGGGAACTACCGAAATCGCCGTTATCGCACTTTCTGGAATTGTTTGCGACAAATCTGTAAAGATCGCGGGAGATGTTTTCACTAACGACATTGTTTATTATATGCGCAGACAACACAACCTTTATGTGGGAGAGCGTACCGCTGAAAAAATTAAAATCAATATTGGTGCTGCCTTAGAAGATCTTGAGAATCCTCCAGAAGAAATGTCTGTTCAAGGAAGAGATCTATTAACAGGTAAACCAAAACAAGCCATGGTCTCGCACAGAGAAGTTGCTCGTGCATTAGACAAATCGATCTTGCGTATTGAGGATGCCATTATGGAAGCATTATCACAAACCCCACCAGAATTAGCCGCAGATATTTACAATACCGGTATTTATCTCGCTGGGGGTGGTTCTATGTTACGTGGGCTTGATAAACGTATCTCTTTAAAAACAGATTTACCGGTATATATTGCAGAAGATCCCTTACAAGCGGTTGTTCGAGGAACTGGTATTGCACTTAAAAACATCGATCGTTACAGAACAATTTTGCTTAAATAACTAAAAGATGCAATGGGTTTTAAATGCCATAATTCGCTATAAAAACTTTTTGCTCTACTTTTTCTTGTTAAGCATTAGTCTAATTTTTTCTTCCAATAAAAGCGAATACCATAAAAGCCAATTAGCCAAAAACAGTTTGTTTTTTTCAGGTATTATTCACCAGCCCTTTGACAACTTTTCGAGTTACTTGGACCTTCGTGAAGAGAATAGACGCTTACAACAAGAAAACAATACCTTAAAGAATTTAGTACTCGATAAATTCAAGCAATCTGAAATCTTAGACCTTAAAGAAGAAAACCTAGCTGGTCCAAATTACTGGTCTCTTCCTGCAAAGTTAATTCGCAATAGTTTTACTCAAAACAAAAACCTCTTATTACTCGATAAAGGTGAAAAAGATGGGGTTGCGAAAGAAATGGGGGTGATCGGTACTCAAGGGATCATAGGGATTGTCAATCAAACTAGTCAAGGCTACTCCACAGTATTATCCATTTTAAACATGGACCTTAAAATCAATGCAAAATTCAAATATTCTAATGTTTTTGGATCCCTTTACTGGACGGGAGATACGCCTAACAAAATGCAACTCGCCGATATTTCTGTCATCAATCCAGTGCAAGTAGGCGACACCATCGTCACTGGGGGAATGTCTTCCTATTTCCCAGAGGGGATCACGATTGGGACAATTAGTAAAGTAGATCGACCTGATAATGGTGGATATTACAATATAGAAGTCGAACTTATCAATAACATGACAGACATAAAATACGTTTATGTTATAGGAAATAACCGAAGAGAAGAGATCATTGAACTTTTAGAACAAACGCCATGATACAGTACTACTCTCGCTTTTTCACTTTGGCTTTTATTTTAATGCTCTTACAGATGTTGATCTTTGATCAAGTCAATCTTTTTGGGTTTAGTAACCCAGCGGTCTATTTAATTATTTTGATCGTATATCGATTAACGCAGGATCAATTTGGCTTTATTTTTATTGGTTTTACGGTAGGGTTTTTACTCGATCTCCTAACGCAAACAGCTGGTGCACACAGTATCGCTTGTGTCTCAACCGCTTTTATACGTCCTGTAATTTCTCGATTTGCCTTAGGTGCAAATTTTGATCAACCTAACGCTATGTTCACTGGAACACTTTTAACAAATCGTTTGTTGTATATCTTTTTGGTGATCTTTTTTCATCAACTTATTTTTGCTTTTGTTGCCTATTTCAGTGTGGCACATTTTTGGATTATCTTTAAGCACAGTATTACTAATACCCTCTTTACATTTATTCTGATTGCCGCAACAATTAATTTATTGCAACCTAAAAAATGATGCGTATTTTTTTACTTCGCGTGATCACCGTACTAATGGCCAGTGTGTTTTTATACCGGCTTTTAGATCTCCAAGTAGTCAATACCTCTTATCAAACCCTATCTGAAAATAATGCTGTACTAGAGATTGCAGAATATCCAGAGCGCGGTTTTATTTATGATAGAAACGGAAAATTACTGGTTGCCAATCAACCAGCCTATGATGTGATGATCATCCCAGAAAACGTTTCTTCCTTTGATACCTTATCCTTTTGTGAACTCACTGGCGTAAGCAAGAAAAGGTTGATCTATAACCTCAAAAAAGCTCGTCGTTATTCTAAACGTTTACCTTCTGTAGTCGTCAATCAAATTTCAAAAGAAACCTATGCAAAACTCCAAGAACAAATGTGGAAGTTCGAGGGATTCTTTATTCAAAAGAAATACTTGAGAAAATATCAAATCAAAAACGGGTCGAATGTTTTGGGCTATGTAAGCGAAGTCAACAACAATGACCTCAAAAAAGACGACTATTATCGACTAGGAGAAATCATTGGACGGCAGGGAGTCGAAAAATCATATGAAAATCACCTAAGAGGAACAAAGGGAAAACGCTTTTTACAAAAAGATCGCTTTAATCGCATCTTAGGACCGTATAAAGAAGGTAGTTATGACATCACTCCTACACCAGCTAAAAACATTCAACTTACCCTTGATGCTGATTTACAAGCCTATGGCGAAAAATTAATGCAAAATAAACGCGGTGGCATTGTAGCCATCGAACCAGCTACTGGAGAAGTTTTAGCCCTAGTCAATGCCCCTTCTTATGATCCTAGTATTTTAGTCGGTAGAAAGCGGTCATACAACTACCGTAAACTAGCAAATGACACATTAGCAAAACCGTTATTTGATCGTGGTCTTCTGGCACAATATCCTCCGGGTTCTCCCTTTAAAACATTGAACGCATTAATCGCACTTCAAGAAGAAGCCATCACGCCAAAAACAAAACACCGCTGTAATCGTGGTCATTATTATGCCAGAGGAGCCTTTATGGAATGTCATTGTAGTAGAGGCACCCGTAACGACCTGCTCAGTGCCATTTACAAATCGTGTAATACTTATTTCTCTCATACCTATAAAGCCATTATTGAAAAATATCCCACCCCAGAAGAAGGAGTAGATCAATGGAAAGAGCACCTTAAGAGTTTTGGTCTAGGTAATTATTTAGGCTATGACCTATCCATAGGACGACCGGGACATGTTCCTGGAGCTGCTTATTATAATCGCGCTTACAAAAACGGCGGATGGAAAGCGCCTACCATTATCTCTAACGCCATAGGTCAAGGAGAACTTTTAACCACCCCCATTCAACTCGCAAACTTTACTGCAGCTATTGCCAATAGAGGATTTTATTACACTCCTCATTTTGTCAAAGAAATAGAGGGGGATTCCATTCAACAAAAATTCACCAAAAAAATTACCAGCATTGATCCGCAACATTTTGATGTGGTGATCGACGGCATGCATAAAGTTGTTGAAAGAGGGACCGCAAGAATTGCCCGTATTAGAGGGATTGAAGTCTGCGGTAAAACTGGAACTGCAGAAAACTTTACCAGAATTGATGGAGAGCGAAAACAGCTCACAGATCATTCTATTTTTGTCGCTTTCGCTCCAAAGGAAAACCCGCAAATCGCCATCGCTGTTTTTATCGAAAATGGCTACTGGGGTGCACGATGGGCCGCACCTATCGCCAGCTTAATGATTGAAGATTACCTCAACGGAGAAGTAAAAAGAGCGTGGCTAGAAAAACGCATGGTTGAGGGAAGTTTAGAAAGCGAATACTTAAAACCCATCTCTGGGCAACCCTTTGAAATCAATGAATAGAACATTTAAATTAGACTGGCTGGTTTTATTGACCTACTTTCTATTGGTCATCTTTGGGATAACAAACATCTATTCGTCCACCTTTGATGCAAATCAACCAGAAGTATTTAACCTAAGTCGTTCTATCGGGAAGCAGGTTATTTTTTTTATCGTTAGCCTTGCGGCAGGAATTTTTATCCTCGCTGCCCCAGCTAAAGTATTTGAACGCTTTGCGAGTATTATTTATTTGGTGATTATTGTCCTCTTAATTGGGCTTTATCCCTTTGGAAGCACCATTTCTGGTGCGCGCTCATGGTATAACTTTGGTGGCATTGGCTTGCAGCCCGCAGAATTTGCAAAAGTGGCCGTATCGCTTGCAACAGCAAAACTTTTGAGCGAGATACAAATCGATATTCGTCGTTTTAAGTCATTAGTGCAAATCGTTTTGATTATTGCCCTGCCCATGCTATTAATTGTTTTACAACCAGACGCTGGGTCGGCATTAGTTTTTGGCGCATTCCTTTTTGTATTGTTTCGAGAAGGTTTACCCACCTCTTATATATTAATTGCAACGGGCTTAATTTTCTTTTTTATTCTTACGTTAGTTGCCCCTTTAACTTTTGTCTATGTCAGCATTATATTTGTAGTTACATCCCTTTATTTCTTCTCTAAGAAGGTCAATAAAAAAGCACACTTTACGCCCTATTTGATCTCTCTAATTTTAACCTGTGGCTATGTCTATTCTGTCGATTATATCTTTAACGATATCTTTGAACAACGCCATCGCGACCGCTTCAATATTGTATTAGGGAAAGAAGTCGATACACAGGGGATTGGATATAATCTAAATCAATCTAAGATTGCCATTGGTTCTGGTGGCTGGGAAGGAAAAGGTTTTTTACAAGGTACCCAAACTAAGGGTGGCTTTGTCCCAGAACAGCACACAGACTATATCTTTAGCACCATAGGAGAAGAATGGGGATTTATGGGGAGTGCAGGGGTTGTTTTACTGTTCAGTTTCTTAATTCTGCGAATTTTAAGCAGGGCTGAAGCCCAAAAAAATAAATTTTCACGCATCTATGCCTACAGTGTTGCCAGCATTATTTTTGTGCATTTCTTTGTCAATATAGGCATGTCGATTGGGCTGGTGCCCACTATCGGGATTCCCTTACCGTTTATCAGTTATGGCGGGTCGAGTTTACTCGCTTTTACCATCTTGATTTTTATCTACCTTAACCTAGATGCCAATCGTCTTAACGAAGCTAGTTTTTAATATCCAATGCGTCTCTTAAAGCGTTTCCTAATAGCATAAACGCTAAAACTAAACTCATAATGGCTAGCCCAGGAATAATGGCCAAATAGGATTTTCCCAGTAAGATATATCTAAAGTGATCTTTGATCATCCCACCCCAACTAGGAATGGGTGGCTGTGCGCCAATCCCCAAAAAGCTTAAGCCACTTTCGATCAAAATAGCACTGGCAAAATTTGCAGTAGCTATCACGATAATAGAAGGCACTAATAACGGAAAGATATGATGAGAAAAAATCCTCACCGAAGAAAAACCCATCCCCCTTGCTGCCTGAACAAAGGTTTGCTCTTTGATAGAAATTACTAAACCGCGAACCAATCGAGCGACTTCCACCCACATGGTTAGCCCCACTGCTATAAATACTTGCCAAAATCCTTTCCCTAAAGCAAGGGTAATGGCAATGACCATTAACAAACTAGGAATACTCCAAACTACATTAATTAACCAAAGAATAACTTGATCTGTCCTCCCGCCTAAATAACCTGCAAGTCCTCCTAAAATGATCCCTACAAATAACGAGATCAAGACCGCAATAAACCCAATTGAAAGTGAAATCCTTGCCCCAAAAAGCATGCGACTAAAAAGATCTCGCCCAAATTTATCTGTCCCCCAAACAAACTTTTGCTTCCCTATATAGCTTTGCTCAATCGCAGCTGGTGTTAAGGTTGAGGGGAAAGTATTTTGATCAATCGTTTGATAATAACCTTCGCTACTTCCATAAGAACGATAATATAATTGACTGTCTTTCCAATAGTAATCTTCTATTGGAATTTCTTCAATAATCTCTCCTGATGGAGAAGGAATTTTTAATAATTGAACTGAAAAACCAGGAGGCTTTGAGTGGATTGAAACATGCATTTGATTGGCGTGTAAGCTATTGTCTGGGGCGAGAAAACTCGCTGCAATAGCACAAAAAGTAACCAAACAAATAAAAACGAAACTTATTCCGCCGATAGGCTTTTTAAGCACTTTTAAATAAGTGGGGCTTTGTTCCAATCCTTACTGTTTAACTTGAGCGATCGAACGTTTATTCCCTTTAAACTTCATCAAGTCACTTAATACATTAATCGCTTCATCTACATAAATATCTTTGCCTAAACTCTCTTCCCAACGCACTCTTTTCTCTTTAGAAACGTCGTCTTTTTCGATCAAGGGTAAGTCTTTGTCTAGTGCTTTGAAGGATAGAATACTTTCAAACTCGTTTAACTTTTTAAACTTCTCTGTCTTTTGATCTGTCGCTTCATTTTTGGCTAGGTAAGTATCAAAATTGAGGGAATAATCATTGTCGTTTTGGCGGGATTTAATCCATTTAGCCTGCTCGTCTATGAGTTGAACAAAAGGATTGTCTTCTAGGCGTTTTCTACTGCGCTCAATCGCATAGTTGTATTGATCACCAGAAGACCATAAGTTAAATTCAGCAGGGCTAATTTTATCCCACTCTAGGGGATTGTCTTGGTCTTTTTCTCCCGTATCTATGTAGGCATAACGATTAGGGAAAATGATATCACTCTTAACGCCTTCTAATTGGGTTGAGCCACCGTTGATGCGGTAAAACTTATCTGTCGTTAATTTCATGGCTCCTAAATCGCCATAGGTGTTGTTAGATATAATCTGGTTTAAATCGATCACATTTTGCACTGTTCCTTTTCCAAAAGTTTGCTTACTTCCTAAAACAATAGCGCGTTTATAATCTTGTAAAGCCGCCGCTAAAATTTCTGACGCTGAGGCAGAAAACTCATTTACCATCACCACTAAAGGTCCATCCCACTCTATCGATTTATCTTCATCTCTTAGAATCTGCTTTTGACCGCCGGTTGATTTTACTTGAACAATAGGGCCTTGTTCAATAAAATAACCTGCCATGTCCACGACTGTTTGTAAAGAACCTCCACCGTTATTTCGCAAATCAAAAACGATTCCTTCTACGCCTTCTTCTTTGAGTTTAGCGATTTCTTTTTTGACATCACTTGCGGCATTGCGGTTTCCATAATCACTAAAGTCCACATAAAAACGCGGTAGGTGAATTAACCCAAAACGTTGATTGTTTTTTTCAATTATCGTTGATTTTGCAAAAGCTTCTTCTAACTCGATCACGTCTCTAGTAATGGGAACCACTACGGTCGATCCATCGACTTTCTTAATGGTCAAAAACACTTGGGTACCTTTCGGTCCCTTGATTAATTTGATCACATCATCTAAACGCATCCCCACTACATCCACAGGGGTTTCGTCTACCTGGGCGACCTTTAATATTTTATCGCCTGGTTCGATCAATTTATCTCTCCAGACTGGCCCACCAGAAATAACTTCAACGATTTCAATTTCTTGATTTCGCTTAGATAATCGCGCTCCTATTCCTTCAAATTTTCCAGAAATATTTTGATCAAAACGCTCTTTAGCGCTGGGGGCTAAATAACTTGTGTGTGGATCAAATTGCAGGGCGATAGCATTGACATATACAGAGAAAAAATCGTTGCGATTAAGATCATCACGTGCTTCAAAAAAGTATTTCATATCCTCTTTTAACACTTCACGCGTTTCAATCTCTAAATCATAGTCAGATTTAATGATATAAGTAGAATCACTTTCTTTTTTATCTTCTTCACGCTCTTTAAGTCCTGCGTAAATTCCTAAGGCATTAAGTTTCAAAAACTTTCTCCATTTGGTTTTAAGCTCTGTTAAGGATTGAGCATAAGGCGCATTTTCATAGTCAGTGCTAATGCTTTCTTTTTTGGTAAAATCAAAAGGTTGTTCGAGTAAGGCTGGATAAAAAGATTTGACTTGCCCCATTCGTTGTAGGAACTTCTCGTGCGAAAGGTTAAAAAAATCAATTTTTGAAGCCTTGATTTGATCGTCAATTTTTCTTTTATAAGAATTAAAATTATTGATGTCTGCTTTGATAAAAAATTGGTGTCTACCATCTAATCCATTTAAATAGTTCATATAGACATTCTCAGAAAACTCATCATCTATTTCTGTAGGAGAAAAATGCCCTCTGTTGAGTACATAAGAAACTATTTCAATAAGCAGTTTATCCTTTGAGGGATTTTTAACAGTGTCGGCAAAAGCAACAAGTGTTAATCCACTAAGCAGTAACAAACATAAAGCAATAATTTTTTTCATAGCATTTGGATTAGTCAACTAAGATATTGAATTGACTACGTCTTAGCAAACAACCCAAGCCTTTTTGACGCTATTTTAACAGCCTAGGGAAGTATTTTCTTACCTTAGCTAAAAAAGATCCAATGGCTAAAAGACCTTTAATTTTAGTGACGAATGACGACGGAATTACAGCACCGGGTATTCGCGCACTAATTGAAGTAATGAACAAAATAGGAGATGTAGTGGTGGTTGCTCCAGACAGTCCACAATCTGGAATGGGTCACGCCATTACAATTAACTCTACCCTTAACTGTACAGAAATACAAGTAGATAACGGCCCACAAAAAGAGTTTCAAAGCTCTGGAACGCCAGCAGATTGTGTTAAACTAGCCATCAATGAATTAATGGATCGAAAACCAGACTTATGTGTCTCTGGGATCAATCACGGTTCAAACGCTTCTATCAATGTGATTTATTCTGGTACTATGAGTGCCGCAATAGAAGCTGGGATAGAAGGAGTTCCGGCCATTGGGTTTTCACTGTTAGATTATCAATGGAACGCAAATTTCAACCCTTTAAAACCCTTTATAGAAACCATTGTTCGCAATGCACTCAAGGAAAAAATGTCTTCGGACGTAGTCCTCAATGTCAATTTTCCCTTACTAGGAGAAAATGAAATTAAAGGCATCAAGATTTGTAGGCAAGCCAAAGCTCGCTGGGTTGAAAAGTTTGACAAAAGACAAAGTCCAATGGGGAAAGACTACTACTGGCTCACAGGAGAATTTATTAATGAAGACGGTGGGGAAGACACAGATGAAGCCGCACTAGCACAAGGGTATATCTCGATTGTCCCGACACAATTTGACTTAACGGCACATCACGCAATTCAAAAACTAAATAGCTGGAATTTTGAGGAATAAAGAAAATGCCATTGGAGCCATCATCGGGCTAGTCTTGACCTTTATCGGTATGACATTATTTACCCTCTACTTTTCAGACGGTAATTTAATCAGTAGCTTGGAACAGTTATACTACCAGAAAAAATTAGGCGCTTTGATCAGTCTTGGGGCCTTATTAAATCTACCCGCTTTTTTTATCTTGATCAGAAGAAGAGAATATCAAATCGCCTATGGCTTAGTCACTGTGTTAATTCTGCTCGTGGTTATGGTTGCATTACTCAAAGTTGTCTAGATGAAGTACTACATTATTGCCGGAGAAGCCTCTGGTGACTTACATGGCGCTAATTTAATCAAGGCGATCTATCAAGAAGACCCTACTGCCGAAATTCGTTTTTGGGGCGGGGATCAAATGGCTGCACAAGGCGGAACCCTGGTCAAGCATTATAAAGAACTGGCCTTTATGGGGTTTTGGGAAGTTTTTATCAACCTGAAAACCATCTTAAATAATATTGCTTTTTGCAAAAGAGATATTTTGCTTTTTCAACCAGATGTGCTGGTCTACATCGATTATCCAGGCTTTAATATGCGCATTGCCGCATGGGCTAAAAAGCAAGGCATTCCAAACCATTATTATATCAGTCCACAGATCTGGGCTTGGAAAGAAAATCGCATCAAGAAGATCAAGCGTGATTTAGACGCGCTCTATGTTATTCTTCCTTTTGAAGCACCCTACTTTAAAGACAAACACAATTATGATGTGACCTTTGTAGGCCACCCATTGATTCAAGTTATTAAAGAAGCACGCCAAAAAGAAGAGGCTGTAACGCTTCAGCTAAAAGAAACTAATAAGCCTATTATTGCGCTTTTACCGGGGAGCAGAAAACAGGAAATCAATAAAATGATGCCTGTATTTCTCTCAGTTATTGACCGATTTCCAGATTATCATTTTGTTATTGCTGGAGCTCCGGGTATTGAAGCAGAATGGTATCAAAAATTCACCATCCACCCCTCTGTCTCATTATTACACAATCAAACCTATAGCCTTTTAAAAAATGCTTTTGCTGCCATCGTTACCAGTGGAACAGCTACTTTAGAAACAGCTCTTTTTGGCGTGCCACAAATGGTGTGTTATAAAAGCAGTGGCCTTAGTTATGCTATCGCAAAACGAATTATCAAACTAGAGTACATCTCTTTGGTGAATTTAATTCTCGATAAAGAGGTGGTCAAAGAATTGATCCAAAATGATTGTACAACAGAAAAAATTGCTGCAACCCTAGCGCTATTAGGGGAGGAGAAAATAAGACAGCAAATTGAATTGGACTACAACAGTTTAACCCAAAGTTTAGGGGAGAAAAAGGCAAGCCAAACTGTTGCTCAACAGATCGTTAGTTCCATAAAATAACAGGATTTGTATATTTAAAGGGTGAAACCCTTTTCTTTACCATTTGTCCCTTTTTTACTAGCCTTTATCTTAGGGGTACACTTTTCGATTCAAATCGATCCCTTATTCAAATGGGTAGATGGAGGTATTGGCTTCATCCTACTACTTTATTTTTCGTTTAATTCCCTCTTACAATGGTGGGTACTCCTTTTTGGCTTCGCCTTTTTTATACTTGGAATACTGGTGGGGAAAATCGATCAAAATATTCCAAGCAACCATTACAGTCAATTTGTTAATCCAGCTCAAGACAACAGCTTTAACGTTATACTAAAGCGTAAACTAAGTCCCAGCAAAACCAGAGAACGCTATTATGTCACCGTAAAAAAGGTTAATGACCAACCCGCTAGCGGCTCACTTTTATTGACAGTCAATAAAAGTGAGGGGGACCAAAGCACCCTTGATTACCAGAATATATGGATCATAAAGGGACAAATATCTCCCATCAAAGATCCTTCAAATCCCGGGGGGTTTAATTATAAGGCCTATTTGAAAAGCATCAAGATATATTATCAAACAAACATTGATAAGAAGGATATTTCGAGGGCAGAAGGCACTGGCTTTTCATTTTTAAAGTACAGAGCGTTTCTCTTAAAGAAGTTAGACAAGAGTAGATTAAAACCTCAAACAATTGCAATCTTAAAAACCATTTGCTTAGGGGAACGCAGCAGCTTAGACGCTTCGACTAGAGATGAATTTGCTAAAGCTGGAGTAGTTCATTTATTTGCGATTTCCGGCTTACATGTTGGCTTATTAATGCTGTTTTTTCAAACCCTATTTAGGCCTTTAGTCTCCTTAACTCAAGGGAAATTATGGCAAAATGTAGCCGTTCTAGTTTGTCTATGGTGCTATGCTTTTTTAGTGGGTGGAGCAGCCTCTGTAATTCGTGCTGTTACCTTATTTTCGGCTTATCAAATTGGACAAAATAGCGGACGTAAACTCCCCACGGCCTATTTGGTTTTACTCTCTATGGGAGTACTACTATTTATTCGTCCCAGTTTTATCCAACAACTAGGCTTTCAAATGAGTTATTTAGCTGTCTTTGGCATCCTATTCCTTTCCCCTTTATTTAAAATCAACTTAAAATATAGAGCGTTAAGATGGTTTTGGCAACTAACCATCGTTTCCCTTTCGGCGCAAATTGCGGTGGCTCCCTTAAGTATTTTTCACTTTCATCAATTCCCAACTTTATTCCTGTTGAGTAACTGGGTAATTCTGCCCTTTATGGGAGCATTCTTATATGTTAGTTTGACGGCCTTGCTGTGGCTATTAGTTTCTCCCTTACCTCCATGGTTATTGTGGCTAGAAGATAATGCTGTAGCCACTATGCTAAGGTTTGTTCAATGGATTGCAGAAAAAGAAAATTGGCTCTTAGATCACATTTATTACACTCCACTGAGTTTATTGCTGATTTATCTCGCCTTAATTTGTGCTTGCTTTTATGGGCATACCAAAAAAAAGCCTTGGCTTTACGGGACAATGATAAGTTCAATGTGCCTTTATATCAATATCCAAAGAATCCCCGCGCAGCAGCTTTGGGTAGCACATCAATACAAGCAAACTATTTTGGTGAACCTAGCCAATCAAAAACTCACATTTCATGTTTCAGACAGCTTGTCGCAACAGGCCAATCTTGTAGCGGATTTTAGAAATTTGTATCCCCATCAAAAAATAGATTTCCAGCCCTTAGCAAATGCGTATCACATCAATGGAGTATCTCTCTTGCTTATCGATGGACCCTGGGTAATGGACTTAGAGGAAATTCCAGAAGGACAGTGGATATTGCAGAAGAATGCTAAGGTAAATTTGGCGCGTTTACTTCAAAAGGCGAAGCCAAAAAAAATCATTATCGATGGCAGCAATAGCCCCTATTACCGAGATCGATGGATCAAGACATTAAAAGCACAAAAAATCCCCTATCACATCACTGCTACATCGGGCGCTTGCTATCTTTTCTAAATCGCGGAACAAAATTCTTGAGATAAATCTCAATGTCTTCGGGTTTAGAGAAAACAGCATAATCGCCTTGTTTGATCATCTTCAGATAGGGCTCTAATTGCTGTGGATTGTAATAACCCACCACTGGCATAATAGGATCACCATCTTCGCTAAAAAAGACCATAGTGGGATAACCTCTAATACCTAAAAACTGGGTGAATTGATGCGTGGCATTTCGGCTTTTGCGATTAGGGTCAAAATTAGGATTGCGGAACACTTGGTCATAAAAAGCGATTTCTTCGGTTCCTTCTGCGTTAAACTTTACTGCATAGTAATGTTCGCTAATATATCGGGCGACATCTCTATTGGCAAAGGTTTTTTTGTCTAACAACTTACAGGGACCACACCACTTTGTATAGACATCCATAAATATTTTTTTTGGCGCAGTTTTTTGCGCCTCAAGTGCCTCAGCCATGGTCATCCATTGGATTTCTTGAGCTTGGACAACAACTGACCCTAGCAGTAAAAAAAAGAGAATTTTAAATTTCATAGCGGTATTTTTTTTAATGTACATCACCCATTAACTTTTTCATTAGCGGAGAGAAAATAATCACGATTAATCCTGCACCTAAAGCATATTGTGAGATTAGCATAAAGCCATCTGTATAGATATCAATCGTGTCTAAACCACCAACATTGACATCGGTACTATCAACGGCTAATTGCTTTCCTATAAACCCTACGATTTGGAATGCATAGGCAGAAGATAAAAACCAAATTCCCATCATAAACGCTACGATGCGTTTTGGGGATAAGCTGGTAATCTTAGATAACCCAACTGGAGACATAAACAATTCTCCAATGGATAAAACAAAATACATAATGATCAAATAAGCAAAAGGAACCATACCATTCTCATCTGCACTTCCCTTACTCAAGGCCAATATGTAGAAACTAGCTCCCGCCAAAATCAAGCCAAGACCGAACTTATAAGGTGTACGTGGGTTTAATTTTTTCTTTGATAAAGCTTCCCATAATAAAGAAATAGGGATGGCCAGAAGAATGATAAACATTGAATTTAACGAGTTTGTTTGTGCTGCAGTCATCAATCCGTCTAAGGCAACATTTCTAGAAGCAAATAAGGTAATTACACTGCCTGACAACTCATGAAAGCCCCAAAACATGGTCATGAAAAAAGTAATTAATACGGCCATGAATAATTTCTTTCTCTCTTCAGCAGTCGATTGTAACATTATATTTCCAAGGTAAACCACGATTGTAATTCCAATTAGCTTAAAAATCAACCCTACAATGGTTTCATCGCCTAGTATGGACTCTCCACCCATAATTGCTTCATAAGAGGATAGTACATAAGCAATAACTGGCACAAACAAAACCGATAGAATTGGGATAAGTGTTTTCTGGGGAATCCCTAAGACAGGTTTTTCATAGACGTCATTATTTGGGGGTAATCCTTTGTCTCCAAAGACGTTCTTCTTGATCCCACTCCAAAAGAATAAAAGACCAGTCATCATCCCAAATCCTGCTAAGGCAAAGCCATAGTGATACCCATAGGTTACCGCCAATCCTCCGCATAATAATGGCGCAATCCAGCCACCAATATTGATTCCCATATAGAAAATCGTAAAACCTGAATCTTTTCTAACATCCCCGTCTTTATACAAAGCGCCCACAAAGGTGGAAATATTCGGTTTAAAAAAACCATTCCCAACAATGATAAAAGCGAGTGCCAAAAAGAAAGCAATATCATTTTCTATGGCCAAAACAAAGTGTCCAATCGACATTAAAACACCCCCTAAAAAGATAGAAGAACGCATGCCTAAAATTTTATCTGAAACTTGACCACCTATCACAGTAGAGGCATAAACAAGAGAACCATAAGAGGCGTAAACAGCCGCTGTAGCAAAATCTCTATTGGATAAAGATTTGAATATTTCTTCTACCATGTAGAGCGTCAGTAGCGCTCGCATCCCATAGAAACTAAATCGTTCCCAGAGTTCTGCAAAAAATAAATAAAACAGACCCTTTGGGTGTCCTAACACTGTCGCTTCGTTGTTTGCTTGAGTCGCCATAATATTCGATTGGTTTTGCTCTCTCTATAGAATGTCACAATAAATGTCATCATTCGCTTATCGAGAAGAGAGGTAAGTAAATGCTTAAATCTGTTAAAAGTTAATTCTTCCGAAAATAATCATTTTAGTCGACTTATATCAAGCCCTAACAAAAATTAACAGCGGATTGAAAAAGCTTATATTTACAAAAAAAATAGCGCCTTATGCAAACGCCCATTAGTGGATTTTCTAAACGCTCGAAGAAAGAAAAAATAGCGTGGCTCATTAAGAACCATTTTCACAATACCGAAGCAGCTCAAGCCATAGTCGAACAATACTGGCATCCAGAAGAGCAACTACAACAACTTCATGACGATTTTATTGAAAACACCATTAGCAATTACTACTTGCCACTAGGGGTTGCCCCTAACTTTAATATCAATGGGAAATTGTATACCATCCCTATGGCGATTGAAGAAAGTTCTGTTGTTGCTGCTGCCGCAAAAGCCGCTAAATATTGGGGCGATCGAGGCGGTTTTAAAACCGAGATCTTAGGACAAGAAAAAATTGGGCAGATCCATTTTATGTATCAAGGAGATGCTTCAAAACTAGCATCATTTATCCCAAAAATAAAACAACAACTTTTAGAAGACGTTGCCGATACAACTAAAAACATGGAAAAACGCGGGGGAGGAATTCGCTCCATCGAACTGCGTGACAAAACAGATCTTATCGCAGATTACTTCCAACTGCATTTATGTTTTTTGACCGTTGACTCTATGGGAGCTAACTTTATAAACTCTTGTTTAGAGGCTATCGCCAAAAGATTACAACACTATATTCGGGCGGCAGAAGTTTTTACAGAAGAAGAAAAAGACATTGAAATTGTGATGAGCATACTCTCGAATTATGTTCCAAATTGTATCGCGAAAGCGAGTATTTCTTGTCCCATAGAAGATCTCGAGCAAGAAGAAGGATTAAGCCAACAGGCCTTTGCAGAAAAATTTGTCCGTGCTGTTAAGATTGCACAAAAAGAACCTTTTAGAGCGGTAACCCATAACAAAGGTATTATGAACGGGGTCGATGCAGTGGTCATTGCCACTGGGAATGATTTTAGAGCAGTAGAAGCTGGAGTGCATGCTTATGCAGCGCGTAATGGTCAATATGCCAGTTTATCCCACGCTTATATTGCAGACGACAACTTGCACTTCGAATTAGAATTACCCTTAGCCATAGGAACAGTAGGCGGACTAACCAATCTACACCCACTGGTTAAATGGTCGTTAGAACTTCTAGGAAACCCCTCTGCAACAGAGTTGATGCAGATTATCACTGTGGCTGGTTTAGCCCAAAATTTTGGCGCAATTCGTTCACTTGTGACCTCTGGGATTCAAAAAGGACATATGAAAATGCACTTGTTAAATATCCTAAATCAACTCAATGCAAGTGAAGCACAAAAAGAAGCTGCAATAACTTATTTTAAGACAAATCCTGTTAGTCACAGCGCGGTTGCTAACTTCCTTGAAAAGAATAACTAATGGAATTTTACAGTCATGGAAAAGTATTACTAACAGCAGAATACGCTGTGCTTGAAGGGATAAAAGCACTATCGCTCCCCACTAAAAAAGGGCAATCGCTTCAAGTGGTTTATACCCAAGAAAATACCATTCAATGGCAAAGCTATACCGATCAAAATGAACTTTGGATTGACTTAGTATTTGACACAAATTTTAATTGTCTTGCTTCGCAAAAAACCAGTGAGGAACATATTGTATCTGTTGAAACATTATTAAAGACCCTTTCGGCGCTTGCGCCTAATTATTATAAAAGTGGCTTAAAAGTCATTACCAAACTTGAATTTCCAAGGGATTGGGGTTTAGGGTCCTCTTCTACCCTTATCAATAACTTAGCCCAATGGCTTAAAATCAACCCTTATTTATTACTTGAAAAGACCATGGGTGGAAGTGGCTATGATATTGCTGCCGCGCAACACAACCAGCCTATTTACTACAAAAGAAATGAACATCAACCTGATGTAACTTTTGCTGCTTTTTCACCAGCGTTTAAATCAAAATTATTTTTTGTGCATTTAAACCAAAAACAAAATAGCCGTACCGCGATTTCAGATTTCAAAAAGCAAGCAGCCATTTCTTCTTCAACTAAAGCGCGTTTAGCTGCGATAGGAAGTGAAATTGCCCTCTCAACTGACTTAGATCAGTTTTGCGCTTTACTCAAAGAACACGAGAGAATTACCGCTGCATTTTTAAATCAACCCCCTGTACAAGAGCGTCTTTTTCCAGATTTTGATGGGCAGCTTAAAAGCCTAGGGGCATGGGGTGGTGACTTTGTTCTAGCGGCCGGTAATAAAAACGTTAAGGCGTATTTTGAGAAAAAGGGCTATCCTACGGTAATTCCCTATGCCGACTTTATTTTAGGGTAAAAAAAATCCCCTTAAAAAGGGGATTTAATTTCAATACCATTGAAGATTAATAATACAACGCGCGGTTGTCTTCAATCTCTGCTGATGTCTCTAGTGCCTCTACAATAGCGGCACCTAAACTTTCACGTCCTTGATTGGTCAATTGACGTGCATAAGCACTGTAATCTTCAAGATCTTCGGCGATTTTCTTAGCAGTGAGCTGCAATAGATATACCCCGTTATTTCCTTTGATCAATTTTGATGTAGCACCTTCTTTAAGACTAAAGGCAGCTCCTACTAAATAAGGTTCAAAACCAGCCCCAACTAGGGTACCACTTTTTTGGTTTACGGCTAAAGCGTTCACCACTTCGAGACCATTTTTTGCAGCAAGATCTTCTAGAGAACTAATCGATTTATTGTCTGCAATGATTTGTGCCGCTTTCTTTTCTTTGAGAATCGCTGCAGTAACTTCTGAAAGCACCTCCTCTGGAGCCGCTAATCCTTTTTCGCGAGCTGATGCAACTTGAACCACAGCATAACCTCCATAAGAAAGGTTAAAACGCTTGATGTCCCCAACTTTAGTCTCTTCATTAAAAGCCCATTGAACAATATTGCGCTGTTCTGGTAAGCCAGGAAGGTTTTCGTCTAATTGCGCAACCTGATTTACTGTTCTAACATTAAAGTTACTAGCTTCTGCAACAGCAGCGAATTCGCCTTTACCGGCATCCATTTCAAATTGGGTCGCGTCTTTAAATATACGATTCGATGTTTGATCAGAAGGAATAATTTCTCTACTAACACTTGCTAATAAAACTAAGTCTTGCTTGTCTGTAACTTTGATCACGTGAAACCCAAATGGCGTTTCTACTAATCCTACAGCTCCTACACGACTTTTATTTGCAAACTCAAAAAACTTGTCATCCATTGCACCTTCACTAAAGAAACCTAAATCTCCAGCAGTATTTCTACTGGGGCCATCAGAGTTTTGTAAAGCAAGTGCACCAATACGATCACTATCACGACGTACTTGACGTAACAAATCATTTGCTAGGGCTTTTGCTTCTGCTTTAGTTCTGGTTACATTAGGTTGTGCACGTTCTGCGCCTTGATAGGCGATTAAGATATGAGTAGCGCGAATATTCGCATCTTCTTTTCTATCGAGTAATTTTGAAAGCTTTAAAGTATTGATATCTCTATATGGTCCAAAAACTTCTCCTTCTCCAAGGTTGTATAAAATCTCTGCATACTCTGCAGGAAGTCTTCCTTTTGAAGAATAAATTGAATCAAAACTTTCTTCAGAATAACGATCGATAAATTCAGTAAGGTTCTTAGTGTTTTTAAAGCCTAAGATAGTATCTGTTAATTTAGAAACATCGTTGTACTCTACTCTATCATCTACTAAACCTTCTAAACCGTTACGGATAATAGTTTGGTCTTCTTCTGTAGCTTGCTCTAAGAAAGAGATATATTGTAAACTTCTTGAAGCTTCTCTTTCGTATTTGCTGGCGTTATCTTTAATATATGCTTTTACCTCACTTTGTTTAATTGTAAACAGAGAATCAGCAAGACTTGCATAAGGAACTTGAACATAATTTAAGTCTACATTGTCTGCTTCTAAATGGTAAAATGTTTTGGCCTCTTGATCAGTAACAGCGGTAGAAGATTGGATTAAATCAAAATAAATCGATTCACGTGCAGAAGCGATAATGCCTGCTTCTTGTCGTTTCCAAGTTTCATATGCTTGTGGATTAGTATCACGCATCTGAGCGATAAAATCTGCAAAAAGACCAAAGTCAAAAAAGCCTGCTTCGTTAATAAAACGGGCATCAGTTATAATAGATTCTGTTGAAGAAACCACTTGCTCAATTTGATCTTTCCCTGCATCAATTCCTAAAACGTCAAACTCTTTTTGAAAAATCTCGTTACGTACAAATTGATTCCAAACAGTTTGAACTGCTTGCAAAGTGGTGTAACCATAAGTACGTTCTGTTTGATCTACTAAAAGTCTGAAGTTTTCTAATGGGATTTCTTCACCATTGACAATCCCAATGGGTTCGTTAGGTCCTGTATCTCCCGATCCATTCCCAAATGCTCCAGAAATCACAAATGCAAATAATGCTAGTCCGATCACTAAAATCAAAAAGATAGATCGTTGTCTAATTTTACCAAGTATGGCCATGCTATTGGTTTTTTTGTATTGAATGCGAAAGTACAATTTACTTTGCAATTATAAAAGCCTTTATGGACTAGAGAAAAGGACTAAAAAAGAGTGGCTTAGCACTTATTCTGTTGGGGTAGATTCTAATGAAACACGTTCGATCTTAGTAGAAGAGACTTGGGTAACTTTAATTACATAATTTTCAATGCTTAAGACCCCGCCCTTTTCAGGTATTTTTTCAGTGTGGTAAACGATGAGTCCCCCCAGGGTTTCATAATTTTCGTCTTCAGGCAGATTTAAACCATAGGTAGTGTTGAGATAATCTATTTCTAATCTTGCCGAAAACTCAAATTGCGTATCACTTATTTGTTTTTCGAAATGGTCTACTTGATCATGCTCATCTTCGATTTCGCCAAATAATTCTTCGACTATATCTTCAATGGTTAGTAAACCTGCTGTACCCCCGTATTCGTCAAGAACTACCGCAATACTTTTATGCTTTCGGGTTAAACGATCAAGAACTTCGTTAATAGGGTTAGGTTCGTGGATAAACTCTACAGGAAGCAAGATTTCTTTAATGGTTTTAGGCTGCTTCAACATTTCAAATGCGTGAACAAAACCAATAATATCATCGATGGAATCTTCAAAAACTGGGATTTTTGAGTAACCCGTAGAAGCAAATAGCTCTTTTAATGCTTCAATGCTTTTGTCCTTTTCAATGGCAACTACTTCTGCTCTAGGCACCATTACCTCTCTCGCTTTTACGGTTGCAAATTCGAGCGCATTTTGAAAAATTTGAATTTCTGCATCCAGTCCTGCTTTGTTTTGAATTCCTTCGACCTGTTCTTCGATATAATCTCCCAGTTCAATTTTTGAAAAAGCAAGATCCATTTTTTCTGTATCATTTTTAAAAAACAAACGCAAAAGCGTATTTGTCAAAAGAAGAACAAAGTGAGTAATGGGTGAAAATATAGCGTGAAAAAAGGCCGCTGGTAAGGCAAAAAACTTAACCAATTGATTGGCGTATAGCTGAAAAAATACCTTAGGTAGAAACTCTGCCGTGATTAGAATAATCCCAGTAGAAATTAAGGTTTGATAGAATAATATACTCAAAGGTAATTCTACCGCATAGGCTTCTGGAAAAAAGACTTCAATGATCTTATCTCCCATAAGAATCCCATAAATCACCAGACATACATTATTACCTACTAACATAGTAGTAATAAACCTTGAAGGGTTTTGGGTAATAAATCCTAGAAGTTTCGCGCTTAAACCTTTTTTATTTTTTTCGATTTCAATGAAAATACGATTGGAAGAGACAAAGGCTATTTCCATCCCAGAAAAAAAAGCAGAAAGCAATAAGCAAAGCAGTATAAAACTGTCCACTATATCCATCTATTTATTGCGTCGATTAAATTTCTTGCGGTAATGACTTCTAAAGAAGTACATGAAAATTGCTAGCACAGCAAAGCCCAAAAAAAGATAAGCCTTATTTGGCCTAACTGTCCATAGGACATAGGCCTCTTTAACAGAGATAATAGCAATGACGATATAGAGTATTTCAGAAATTCGATGTGCTTTCATTGGGTTGTTTCTTCTTGAACTGCGACAGTTCCTGTTAATTTCCCTGTCTTAAATTTAGTGAATTCTTTATTGGTATCCAATCTTGTCGCAATGACATTGTAGTCTTGGTTAGAGAAATTAAAGGTTTCTTCGGTGAAAATCCATTCTTCTTCTGCAGCCCAGTAAAGCTGTGGTGTTTCTAATAATCCCCCGTCACTTGCACGTAAAACCACATTGCCTTGAAGATCAATTATACCGGTTGCGTCATATAAAATTCCATAATCAGCTGTAATGATATTTTCCTTTTTTAATTCATCTAAAAAGGTCACTTTAAGTCCTTGTGGAAAGGTTGAATGAGCAAGGGATAGATTCGTGAAATCACGATGCTCTGGAGCGGTTAAAACCGCTTTAATCTGTAAGGAATCTGTATATACCATGCGAATATCATAAGCAATAGCGGCGGGTTCACCTTGAATGGGTTGCTCCTTAATCGCTTTAGTGCGTCCATTGTCGCAAGAACAAAAAAAGGTTGCCATAATTATGGCAACCTTTATGTAATATAAATTCCCTAGGGAGTTCATTTTAAAGTTTTGGTACTTTAACACTACTGTTAATCCAGCAAGAAAAAGTCACGCTTGAG
Source organism: Candidatus Arcticimaribacter sp. (assembly GCA_039768455.1). GTDB lineage: Bacteria > Bacteroidota > Bacteroidia > Flavobacteriales > Flavobacteriaceae > Arcticimaribacter. The sequence goes on along the minus strand of JBDNAJ010000133.1, from coordinate 3,446 downwards.
CCTTCTTTTCCTTCTGTAAATATATCTGTTTTACTAGGAGCTCTTCCTTCATAACTTACAGCTGTTTTAAGCGCATTCTTTTTGATCGAAGCATCAACACTAGCTGCTTTACGCGCTGTATTTGCTGCTAACCAATAAACCGCTCTCTTTTCAAATTGTGTATTTCCACAATCGTTTGCACTACTGGCGTATAAATTAGCAATTAATAAATATGCTTTCCCTAAAGAAGGCTGGAAGCCTAAAGCTTTACGCGCATAGCTTCTCGCTTTTGACTTTCGCCCTTTTGCTTTAAATTCTAAAGCAATCTTATATAAAGTTTTGGCCTTTTTATACTTATCTGTTTCTAAAGAGATCGACTCTTCATAATAACGTAAAGCTTCACTGCTGTTCCCGCGTTTATCATTTAAGATCCCTAAATAGTAAGCAGAATTAGCTGATGGTTCCAAAGCGTGTAAAGCCTCAACAATGGTTACGAATAAAGGATCATCTGCACAGTCCTTGCTTTTCATTCGACCTGCTGCACGGTTTAACCACACAGGATTAGTCTTATTCTCCTCAAAAGAACTTTGATAGAGTGGAACCAAGTTTTCACAACTAGACTCTTTTGCAATGATAGCATCAAGGTTTTTTAAGAAAACTCCTATCGCATTTGAATTTACATCATAAATACGACGGCGTTTTAAATCTTTAGTAGAAAGGGCAGCACCACTTTCTTCTTTCTTTAGAATAACATCTAACTTTTTCGCTAGACTAGTTCCTTCTACCTCAAATTTCTCTGAAATCTCTTCGTACTTATCAAAAAGCATCGCTGTTGTAATAGACCCTTTTCCAGATTTGTACAAATCATAAAAGGTTTTGAAATAGTTATATAAGCGCTTAGGGTTAGTAAAGCTGGCTGCGTCTTTTGTATATGCTTCATCAAAGGTTGCATAGATTTCCTCTGCTGAACCTATTTTGAAGTCAATCATATTTTGTGCCTTACTTGACAAAATATCTCCTACCTTATTTTTCCCTCTTTTTGTTGGAAAATATTTAATCCAATCATCATAAAGTGCCAATAAGTCTCCTTGAACAGCGGCTTTATCTGCTGCAGTGGCATTCTTTAAACGATCTTTTAAAATACGCTCTCCATAAGAGTAAATCGCAACATTTAAAGATGGGCATTCTGTCTTAACTGCTAACCAGGGTTCATAAGCTGCTGTGTAATTTTTCACTTTTGCATTTTCGGCAAAAATGGAAAGGTTTTGCAAACATTGCTGATTGTCTTGCGCAGTCATGTGACCAGATCCTAAAATAAGTAAGGCCACTAAAAATTGTACATACTTTTTCATCTCTCTACTTTAATTATATTTTCTTTTTATAAACCATAAATCATTTAACGACAATCCTACACGAACCGCCCAAAAATTTTCTTTTACTAAACCGCCTGTATCGACGCCTCTTTGTCCTAATTCAAGCCCTACATTAAGGTTTGAATAACCAGAAACATTTGTGGCGCTATAAAAGCCTCCTAATGGTAAACTTACTCCAAAGGACATGCCAGTTTCTTCTAAAGGAACAGAATTTACAATTACACCAGAGGTTTCTTGACGAAATCCTGCGCGGTAAGCGATTCTTTTCCAGTAACTTGTTATCGATGCGTAGTTAGGAATATACATTCCTCCCACAGACAAACGACTGCTATCTTCATAGCTAATATTATTTAATTGAATAAAATCATTGCGATAATTCCCAGAGTTAATCACTGTAATCTGAGCACCGAATAACCATTTTTTATCTTGACCTACACTCAAACCATAACTCATTCTATTACCTATAGTTAAACTGAGTTCGTCTAAACCGCTGCTAGATAAATCTACTTCTTGAACAGCACCTACATTTTGAGTAGATATAGACTGTGTATAATAGGTTTGCTCATTTTTTGACACTAGGCTATGCTCTGGAGAAAAACTCCCAAATGCATCTAAGACAATTTTATTTGTCAAAGCAAATTTTCCATGCGCAGAAAGATTATAATCAAAACCAGATATTGCAGAATCCCCTAATAAATAGGTGCCAAAATCGATGTTTTCCTCTAAGCGAGAAGCTCGGGTATTGATGTTTCCAAAGTTATAATTTACCGTAGCTCCTAGGTTAAAGCCTTTAAAAAGGTTTACCCCAACAGCGAAAAAAGTTTTATTGACTCCGCCGCCGCCTTCATACTGGTTGATAACTGTGCTCCCTTCTATCGCATCGTCAATAGATTGAAGTCTATACCCTACAGAAGAATAAGGCATTACTCCAAAACTGAACCCAAAATGCTTAGTAGGAATGGATACTGCTATATAATCTAATGAACCCGAAGCAACTTTGTCATTTGCCTCTAAAGAACTTAATTGAGTATTTTTATAGTGAACACCCACCGAAAAAGTGGTTAGCTTTAATTCTCCTAAACTCGCAGGATTATTGAGATTTGCATGAATAGAATCAGAGTAGACACTTAAACCACCCATCATGCGATCGATCGCATTACCCCGAAAAGTAATGTCCCCTAAACCACCCAAAGAATAAGGGGATGCAGAACTATTTTGTGCGTGAATAAAGACCGTTGCTAGTAACGCAAAAACAGATAATAATTTTCTCAACATTAATTTTTATTGTAGTCCAACAGGTAGTTTAATCCAACTGCAAGAAAATTCGGATGGGCAAATATGGTGTTTTTTACGCTTTTAGACAAGAGAAGTGCATCTCCACCTGTTAAAATTACTGTTAAAGAAGGGTATTTCGTTTTATAAGCATTTATCTGACCCTCAATTTCATGAATAATTCCATGAATTACCCCAGCATTGATAGAAGTTGCTGTTGAATCCCCATACAAAGAAAGTGGCTCTTCTGGGTTGACAAGTGGAAGCTTTCCAGTAAAGTGCTTCAAGCTTTTAAACCGCATCGAAAGGCCAGGACTTATAGCACCTCCCAGATAGTTACCTTCGGTTGTGATAAAATCAAAGGTGAGGCAACTTCCTGCATCGACAATAAGACAGTTTTGCTGTGGGTATTCTTTGGTCGCCGCAGCGACCAAAGCAATACGATCATCCCCTAAAGTTTCTGGAGTCGCATAATGAGAAGTAAAAGGAAAACGAAGCTCTTTTACCTCTCGTACTTGCTGTTGTGGAAAGATGGCTTCTAACTTTTCTTTTTTGATCATCCCGCGAACATCTGCAAAAATAACATGGGTCAAAGCAGGGAAATCTTCTAAAATTTGACTGGCAACTAACTCAATCGAGTCGACTGTAGCAGACAAAACACTTTCTTCTTGATCAAAAAGATGGTACTTGACGTTTGTATTTCCAATATCTAGGGTTAAATGCATGGACAAATTTAAATAAAATGCGCTTCGCATTCTTTTCTTTTAAAAATGTTTTGTTGAGTCGCAAAAAGGACATTATATTTGCAACCACAATTGAGGT
>JBDNAJ010000132.1:0-5158 GCA_039768455.1 Candidatus Arcticimaribacter sp. | reverse complement strand
TTCTTGGACATTAGCGGCAGCTTCTTATAACAGGGGGATGTCTGGGATAAAAAGACTCCTAGAAAAGCAGCAATCCGAAACTTATTACGATTTATTGTTAGGCACAGAAACAAAGCGTTATGTGTTTAGAATTCTAGCGGTTAAAGAAATTATTGAAGCACCAGAGCGCTATGGTTTTTACATTGAAGAAGCCCAAAAATACGCTCCGTTGACCTATACCACGGTAAAGGTGGATACGGCCATTACAAATATTGCGCGCTTTTCAAAACAGCTGGGAGTGAATTATAAAACCATGAAAATCTACAATCCATGGTTATTGCAAAACCACCTGAATAATAAATCCAGGAAATTGTATCATATTGCCTTACCAGAAGCGGTAGGACCTTAGATCTTCTTCATTTGTTGTTGCATCATCTTGATTTGTTGCCCCAACACATTGTGCGTATCTGCTTTCTTCGCTTCGTTTAATAAAGTGGTCGCTTCGCGTTTTCTGCGCTTTTGCATCAAAATTCCAGCTAGGCTTAATTTTGCCATGGCCTCATCTGCACTCATGGATAAACCAAAGGATAATGCTTTTTTAAAGGACTTTTCTGCTTTAGTGAGATTGGTTTGAGATTCAATCACTCCATGTAAGTAGTGATAGTATCCCTGTTGTTTAGTCACTAAATTAGCGGTGGGGTTAGGGATACGACTAAGCCATTTAAGCGTTCCCTCAAAATCTTGTTTGCGCAAGCGCAAAAAGGCGAGAAAGATGATCTCATTCTTAAAGTAAAGAAGAATGAACATCCCTGCGATTAAAATTAAAAAAATACCATTACCGATTTGATCCTCGATAAATTGATAAATTGCATAAGCAAATGCTGCTGCTGCGAGTATAAGTTTTATGACCTTGGGAAACATGCTTTATTTTTGCTGCTAAAGTAATAAAAACAATCGGAACTAATTTTTAGTTTAGGCTTGTCTAAAATAAAAGATGTTGTATATTTGCCCTCGATAAAAAAAGCACTTAATTCGCTTTATTCATTATAAGAAATTATGAAAAGAACATTTCAACCGTCGAAGAGAAAAAGAAGAAACAAACATGGTTTCAGAGAGCGCATGGCAACTGCCAATGGGCGTAAGGTTTTAGCTAGTAGAAGAGCTAAAGGAAGAAAAAAAGTTTCTGTTTCGTCTGAACCAAGACACAAGAGATAATGTTTGATAATCATCATATTAGAGTGTTACTTATTTTTAAGTAGCACTTTTTTTTTATATTTATTTTTAGATACTCAACTAGATTATGCCGAAAAAAGAAAATCTGAACAAAATCCTCATCATCGGATCAGGGCCAATCATTATTGGACAAGCATGTGAATTTGACTATTCAGGAAGTCAAGCATTACGCTCACTTCGTGAAGACGGAATCGAAACGGTACTGATTAATTCGAATCCAGCTACAATTATGACCGATCCCTCTATGGCAGATCATGTTTATCTGAAGCCATTGACGACAAAATCACTCATAGAGATTCTTAATGATCACAAAGATATTGATGCTGTATTGCCTACTATGGGAGGACAGACCGCTTTAAACTTGTGTATTGAGGCAGATGAAAAAGGTGTTTGGGAAGATCACAATGTGGAAATAATCGGGGTGGATATCGATGCGATTAACATTACAGAAGACCGTCAACAGTTTAAAGAGTTGATGCAAAAACTGAAAATTCCAGTTGCACCAGCAGAGACGGCAACTTCTTTTCTAAAAGGAAAAGAGATCGCACAAAAATTTGGTTTTCCTTTAGTGATTCGTCCTTCGTTTACCTTAGGGGGAACGGGAGCATCTTTTGTTCATAAAGCCGAAGATTTTGACGAGTTATTAACCCGCGGATTAGAGGCATCGCCTATTCACGAGGTGTTGATCGATAAAGCACTTTTAGGCTGGAAAGAATATGAGTTAGAATTACTACGTGACAAAAATGACAATGTTGTTATTATTTGTACGATAGAAAATATGGATCCTATGGGAATCCACACAGGGGATTCTATTACAGTAGCTCCTGCGATGACTTTATCAGATGCGACTTATCAGCGCATGCGTGATTTAGCCATCAAAATGATGCGCAGTATCGGAGACTTTGCAGGGGGATGTAACGTGCAATTTGCGGTTAGCCCAGATGAACAAGAAGAGATTATCTCGATTGAGATTAACCCTCGTGTTTCGCGTTCTTCGGCTTTAGCCTCCAAAGCCTCTGGTTACCCGATTGCAAAAATTGCAGCAAAGTTAGCCATAGGGTATTCGCTTGACGAATTAGATAATCAAATCACCCAGTCAACCTCGGCTTTATTTGAGCCATCTGTAGACTATGTTATTGTTAAGATTCCACGTTGGAACTTTGACAAGTTCGAAGGAGCAGACCGCGTATTAGGTCTTCAAATGAAATCTGTAGGTGAAGTAATGGGAATTGGTCGTTCTTTCCAAGAAGCCTTACACAAAGCCACGCAATCGCTAGAGATTAAGCGTAATGGTTTAGGAGCAGATGGAAAAGGATATAGCGACTATGATACCATTATCAGCAAGCTAACCCATGCAAGTTGGGATCGTGTGTTTGTACTTTATGACGCGATACAGCTAGGCATTCCATTGAGTCGTATTCATGAGATCACAAAAATTGACTTGTGGTTCTTACGTCAGTTTGAAGAGTTGAATCTTCTCGAAAAAGAGATTACAAACTTCAATATCGAAAACCTTGACAAAGCGTTATTGCTTGAAGCAAAGCAAAAAGGTTTTGCCGATCGTCAAATCGCCCATATGCTCGACTGTTTAGAAAGTCAAGTCTACAACTTGCGCGAAGAGATGGGGATACAACGTGTCTATAAGTTAGTAGATACCTGTGCGGCAGAATTTGCGGCAAAAACACCTTACTATTACTCGACTTTTGAGGCACAAATGCAAATAGGGGATGCAGCTCCTTTTAGTGATAACGAAAGCGTTGTTACAGATAAGAAGAAGATCATCGTTCTAGGGTCTGGACCTAACCGTATTGGGCAAGGGATAGAATTTGATTATTGTTGTGTTCACGGGGTATTAGCAGCAGCAGAATGCGGCTATGAAACCATTATGATTAACTGTAATCCCGAAACCGTTTCTACAGATTTTGACACTGCGGATAAGCTTTATTTTGAGCCTGTATTTTGGGAACACATTTATGACATCATTCGTTATGAAAAGCCAGAAGGTGTTATCGTACAGCTGGGTGGGCAAACAGCCCTTAAACTAGCAGAAAAGCTAGATCGATATGGGATTAAGATCATAGGAACAAGTTATCAGTCTTTAGATTTAGCAGAAGATAGAGGAAGTTTCTCTACGCTATTAAAAGACAATGATATTCCTTATCCAGAATTTGGCGTAGCTGAAAATGCCGACGAAGCACTTGCTTTAGCAGATGAATTAGATTTCCCTATCCTGGTTCGACCATCTTATGTACTAGGAGGTCAAGGGATGAAAATTGTTATCAATAAAGAAGAGTTAGAGCAACATGTCGTAGACTTATTGCGTAAGATTCCTAATAATAAATTGTTGTTAGATCACTACTTAGATGGTGCGATTGAAGCAGAAGCAGATGCCATTTGCGACGGTGAAAACGTTTACATCATTGGAATAATGGAGCATATTGAACCTTGTGGTATTCACTCTGGGGATTCAAATGCAACTTTACCAGTGTTCAACTTAGGAGAATATGTTCTACAGCAGATTAAAGATCATACCTATAAAATTGCGAAAGCACTAAACACGGTAGGCTTGATCAATATTCAGTTTGCGGTAAAAGACGATAAAGTATTTATTATCGAAGCGAATCCACGTGCTTCTAGAACAGTGCCTTTTATTGCAAAAGCCTATAAAGAGCCTTATGTGAATTATGCGACTAAAGTAATGTTAGGAGAAAACAAAGTAACTGACTTTGACTTTAACCCTCAATTAGAAGGTTATGCCATCAAACAACCAGTGTTCTCTTTCAATAAGTTCCCTAATGTGAATAAACAATTAGGGCCAGAGATGAAGAGTACTGGAGAGAGTATCTTGTTTGTTGATTCATTGAAAGACGACGAGTTTTACAACCTGTATTCGCGTAGAAAAATGTATTTAACAAAGTAATAAGCAAAAATTAGCTACTTTTATAGAAAGAATTGATTGAATGAAAGCGATGAAGAAAGAGTACACCTTAATCCTAAGTATGATCGTTTTGGTGGTAGCCTCACGATTATTACCCCACCCACCCAACTTTGCTCCCATTACAGGGATTGCACTGTTTGCTGCGGCTAAATTAAACAAGAAGATAATCGCCATTTTAGTGCCTCTTTTTTGTTTGTTTGTCACAGATTTAATCCTTGGGTTAAGCTGGATTAACTTATTCGTTTATGCTGCTTTTGGAATGATTTCTTGGATAGGCATGCGCCAAAAAAAGATCTCCATCCCAACAGTATTAGGTTCTTCATTGCTCTTTTTTGTCGTGTCTAATTTTGGCGTGTGGTTGTTGTATTATCCCGCGAATTTAGAAGGCTTAATAGCGTGTTTTACTTTAGCGATCCCTTTCTTTGGGAATACAATCGCTGGGGATTTAGTCTATACTGCTGTCTTGTTTTACAGCTTTTCTGCGATTAAAAACACTTATCTCAAAACCGCATAGTTCCTTTATCTTTTTGTAGCTTTGACCTGTGAACAGGTACTTGTTATGCAAGTCGAAAAGGGAAATTGGTGCAAAACCAATGCTGTACCCGCAACTGTAAGCTTAGTCTAAGTATTAGATGTTTTTTAGCCTCTTACACCACTGATTTTTTTATCGGGAAGGTTGCTAAAAAAACGCAAGCCAGGAGACCTGCCCGTTCATAGTGATACTATTCTTCGGGGATAAAGAAGTGGTATGGCTAAGGATGTTGTATCCCATAATATTTTAACATGAAAACAGTTCGATTAACTGTTCTTACTTTGCTATGCGCTGTTTTTACTGCCTTAGCACAAGAAGAGCAAAAAAATGACAGTTTAGTACAAAAGACAAATTATTTAGATGAGGTCGTCTTATTAGATGCCAGAATTCCATTAAAAAGATCACAATCAGGGAAACCGGTTTTGCGCATTGATGAAAAGCAAATCAAGCAATTTAACGGCCGCAGTTTGTCTGAA
>JBDNAJ010000131.1:0-10360 GCA_039768455.1 Candidatus Arcticimaribacter sp. | reverse complement strand
ATCTGCTGCCTTGATAAATGAGGATACCTCAATTGACTGGCTATGTCTTCCACAATTTGATTCCCCCTCTGTTTTTGCAAAAATCTTAGATGATCAAAAAGGAGGACATTTTTTGATCAAAAATCTTGCAAATTACACCATCAAACAAGCTTATCTAGAAAACACCAATATACTGCGAACAGAATTTCGCAATGAAAAAGCTGGATTTGAGGTTATTGACTTTATGCCAAGATATAAAAATGAAATTAATCTCTACTATACTCCACCAGAAGTTATCCGAATTATCCGTCCTCTTTATGGAACGCCAAGCATTTCGATCGACTACTTCCCTGCCCTAGAATACGCAGCAGCGAAAACAGATTCTTATGCTAAGAAAGAATATATTGTTAGTGTTTATAACCATGAAAACTATGACACACTCTATTTATATTCTAACTTGTCTAAAGAAGACATCCTAGCAGGAAATACAATCGAGCTAACCCAGGATGTGTTTTTCACGATCTCTTATAACGAAAAATTACAAACGCCTAGCTTAGAGAGCTGTCTACTCGAATTAGAAAGAACAAAATTATACTGGCTCAATTGGTGTGATAAAACCCCCACCTATCAATATTATAACGAGGTCATATTGAGAAGTGCGATGACCTTAAAGCTGCTTACTTATGACAAGACAGGTGCGATATTAGCCGCAGCGACTACTTCGCTTCCAGAATCAATAGGAGAAGTGCGCAATTGGGATTACCGTTTTTGTTGGATTCGCGACTCCTCTATGGTGATTCGTGTCATCTCAAAATTAGGCCATAAAAAAATTGTCAAAGACTTTATTGACTTCATCATTGATTTGATCCCTGAAAAGGATGAGAAAATTCAGATCATGTATGGGATCAATAAAGAAAAGAAATTGACCGAAACTCTTCTGGATCATTTAAGCGGTTATGAAAACTCTAACCCTGTTAGAATTGGTAACGCTGCCTATAAACAAAAGCAAAATGACATCTATGGTATTTTGATGGATGCCATACATGTAGAGTTAGTAGAGTTTCCTTTGCTCTTTGAAAAGAAAGAAGAACTGTGGTCTATCGTTAAAAACATTGTTTGGATTGTAGACAACAACTGGTTTTTACCAGATAAAGGGATTTGGGAAATAAGAGAAGAAGACAAACATTTCACCTTTTCAAAGGTTTTGTGCTGGGTAGCAATTGATCGCGCCATTAAAATAGCCGACTTTTTAGGGAAGGATAAGGACAAGTGGATTAATTTAAGAGAAGAAATCAAGAAAGACATTCTTGAAAAAGCTTGGAATCCAGCTGTCGAGGCTTATACTCAATTTTATGGTAGCGACGCCTTAGATGCTTCTGTCTTATTGATGGAACAATACGGCTTTATCGATGCACTAGATGAACGTTATATTAAAACCGTAAAAGCAACTGAAAAAGAGTTGTCTTATGAGGGATTACTTTTTCGTTATAAAAACGAGGATGATTTTGGGACCCCTACCTCTTCATTTACGGTCTGTACTTTTTGGTTCATTAACAGTTTATATAAAATTGGAGAAGTAGACAAAGCAAAAGCCTTGTTTGATCAATTGTTAAGTTACAGTAATCACCTTGGTTTATTTAGTGAAGATTTAGATTTTAAGACAAAGCGTTTACTGGGTAATTTCCCTCAAGCTTATTCGCATTTAGCATTAATTGACGTTGCGCTTACCTTCAATAAAATAAAGCATTAAGCAGCTATAAAAAAAATTGAATATATTGACCTAATAAATTGTGTCAATGTTCAATGCTCGCATCTTAGCTGTTTTAATTGGCTTACTCTCTTTTTTTGTAAGCGGACAAAGCACGCGTTTTTTTGTCTCTGCCCATCAAGACGACTGGCAACTTTTTATGAACCCTAATGTTTATGAAAGTATTAAAAACGAAGCCGACAAAACCGTTATCATACATACTACAGCAGGCGAAGCAGGAATGGGTATGGGTAACGATGCTTATTACTTAGCCAGGGAAAAAGGAAGTCTCGCTGCTGTGCGCTTTTTATCAAATACCTATACCACAGGCGCTGGACTAGGCGCAGAAATGCAACGCAATTATGTCGATTTAAATGGGCATCAAGTCTTGCGTTATCAATACCGCAATTGCGTGGTCTACCTCTTGCGATTACCAGACGGCAATGGTCAAGGCACCGGCTATGAATTGCACGAATACAAAACCCTTGCAAAGCTTTTTGACGGAAGCATTCAAAACCTTCCCACTATTGATAAAAGCACGATCTATAAAGACCGAAAAGATTTAGAATCCACCTTAAATGCACTTCTTCTAAAAGAACAAATCGGAGAAAAAAAAGAAATACATCTCGCAGATACAGATCCAAGCATCAACCCCGGAGACCACTCTGATCATCAAACCTCTTCAAAGTATTTTCAGGCGGTAGCCAAAGAAATGGGCGGGATCCAACTCTATCTTTACACCAACTATGCCAGTGCACAGCAACCCAAAAATGTTCCCGAAGAGGGCTTTTTAGTCAGTGCTGCAGCCTGGGGAGTAACCACAGCACATATCGCAGATCACCGTCATTACAGCACTTGGGACGATGTGCACAACAACTGGATAGGACGACAATATTTTAGAACAATAAGCCTCCCAAAAAAATAGCCCCTATGCCTACTCTATACCAATTCTTTCTCATCCTTCATATTGCCGCTGGCAGCCTTTCGCTGCTCACAGGAAGTCTCAATATGATTTTGCCTAAAGGCGGAAAAAGGCATCAAAAAATCGGACGGGTATTTGTCGCCGGTATGATGCTCACGGGAGGAAGTGCACTTTTTATGGCACAGATCAAACCCAATCCCTTTTTATTTATCATTGGCGTGTTTACCATTTACCTAGTAGGAACTGCAGACCGCTATATTAAATTGACCCAAAACAAACCCCTGTTAATCGATTGGGTTTACACCTTAGGCATGTTTGTCTTTGGCAGCATTTTTATCATTTGGGGGGTCATCACTTTGACAAAGTCAGATGGGATGGGAGCGGTCATGCTGGTCTTTGGTTCCATAGGACTTTACAGTGTTTATCAAGATTTTAACAATTATAAAGGAGAAGCAAAACACCGCAATTATCGTTTATTGACCCATATTGGGAGAATGGTAGGAGGCTTTACCGCCACCGTTACCGCGGTACTTGTGGTCAATGCACAATACATCCCTTCAAATATTCCAGCGGCCCTATACTGGCTCGCTCCTACCCTTATCTTCACCCCATTGAGTATTTACTGGATTAAAAAAAGAAAATAACCTATGTTAGAAATGCGCAACCTTTGTGAAAACTGTCACAAAACCTTTACCCATGAAAGTGATGATGCCTATATCTGCTCTTATGAATGTACCTTTTGTAAGGACTGTGTAGAAAATAAACTCAATCGTACCTGCCCTAATTGCGGTGGGGAGTTTCAAAAGCGCCCTAAAAGAAAAACTTAAAACCCAAGCATCATGATTTTACATCCTTATTTTGTTTTTAATGGACAAGCCAAAGAAGCCTTAGTTTTTTATGCCAAAGCCTTAGGCATAGAACACGGGGAACTCAAAACCTATGGCGACAGTTCCATGCCGCACGAACCCCATCAAAAAGATTGGATCATTCATTCAGAATTAATTTTTAACGGCAGTACGCTTGCTATGTTTGCCGATAGTGCAGATGTGCAGCTTAGCCCAAATCCCAATATTCACATCAGCTTAAATTATACAGATTTAGAAGAGATGAAAGTGGCCTTTGCCCGCTTAGCCGAAGGGGGAGAAATCACCATGCCCTTAGAAAAACAGTTTTGGAATGCCACCTTTGGACAACTTAAAGACCGTTTTGGGCTTCACTGGATGATGAATTGTGATCATACGACATAATGGCCTACGACGAATATCTCGCCGAACGAATACGCCAGTATTTCACCCAGCAAAAGCTCAATTTTTATGACAAAGCAATGATGGGCGGGCGGGTCTTTATGCTCAATGACAAAATGTGCTGCGGGATTCACTTTGATAAAAAAAAGCAAATGGATCTTCTTATGGCCAGAATAGGAGAGACCGCAGCAGAGGAACTAAAGCATAAAAAAGGCTGTCACCCCATGGATTTTACTGGTCGCCCCATGAAAGGCTATGTCTATATCGATCCAGAGGGTTTTGACTTAGACGAAGATTTATTATTTTGGCTCAATCATTGCATAGCCTTTAATCCAATGGCAAATGCCGCTAAAAAAAGAAAAAAGAAATGAAATTATTCCTTACCCTATTGAGTCTTGTTAGCTTGCAAACTTGTATTTCTAGCAGCCCACCAATTGATAAAAAAGACCCCGTTTGGGAACCTCCTTTAAGCGAACAAAAAGATTTGGCCAAAGCTTATTTTGCCGCAGGCTGCTTTTGGTGCGTTGAAGCTGTTTTTGAAAGTATAAAAGGAGTTCATGAAGTTTATTCGGGTTATGCCGGAGGCGAAACAAAAAACCCCAACTATAACCAAATTGGAACCGGAAGAACCGGCCATGCCGAAGCTGTAGAAGTGCATTATGACCCCAAAGTGGTCTCCTTTGGCACCCTAGTGCAAGTTTTCTTTGGGTCGCACGACCCTACAACGCCTAACCGACAAGGGCCAGACCGCGGGTCTCAGTACCGCTCTATCGCGTTTTATCAGAATAGCAGTGAAAGAGAAATGATTCAAGATTATATCGCACTATTGGAAAAAGAAGGAATCTTCAGCAATGCAATCGTCACTGAAGTTGAGCCTCTCGATAAATTCTATTTCGCCGAAGAGTATCACCAAGATTATGAAAAACGCAACCCTAACAATCCCTATGTGAGAAGTGTTTCGATTCCGCGTTTACGCAAATTTCAAAAGGCCTATCCAGAGCTGCTAAAAGAAAATCACTAATAGGATGGAAGAAGGTGTTGGGCTCGTTTATTCACTAGAGAATAAACGAGGGTAGCCATGGTGATTCCAGCTAAGGCTCCACATAAAATATCTATGGGATAGTGCACCCCTAAATAAACCCTACTATAGGCTACTGTCCCAGCAAAAATCAATAAAACAGGCATCAATTTTTTCACTTCTTTAAAGATTAAACTAAAGAAAAAAGCAAGTGCAAAAGAGTTGGATGAATGCCCAGAGAAGAAACTGTATTTTCCACCGCAAGACGATTTAACTAAACGCATTATTCCGTCTAGTTCTGGATTATGGCATGGTCTAAGCCGCATAAAACCATTTTTAAATAAGTTGGTCAACTGGTCGGTTAAGCCCACTAAAACTATCCCCGCTAAAAAGAGTAGAAGAGCAGATTTAAGGCCGTACTTTCTGCCATAAATCGTTACAAGAATTAAATAGACAACAACATTAGTAGCTTTCTCACTCATCAAGACCCAAAAGGGATCATAAAAACTACTTCCCATTTGATTAAGCCACAAAAACAAACTTGTATCCCAAGCTAATAATTGATCGATCATTATTCTAATGCTTCTATTTCTTTATCAAAAAACGAAAGGGCTTCTTCGATTAAATCTTGGGTAACTTTCTCGAGTTCGTTTTGATCTTCTTGACTAAACTCTTCTAACCACAACACATCGTCGTTAGAAACGTTGAGTAAAAAACGAGGGTAAGCAGTGTGCAACACAAAAATTTCGTCTTCTAAAGAAGAATTATCGGCAATTAAAAACTTTGGAACCTCCATGATTTATTGTTTTAGTAATTTTTTAGTTTGATGTTGAAAGCGTAAAAATAATAAAAAGGCAGAAGTGCTTAGCCCTGTTAATAGACCAATCCAGATACCTACCGCCCCCAAAGGAGTTTTAAGTCCCAAATAATAAGAAACAGGAAGACCAATAATCACATATGAAACAAAGGTCAAAGCAGTGGGGATATTAACGTCTTGTATTCCTCTTAGTGCACCCAAAATAACTGCCTGTAAGCCATCGGTGATTTGAAAAAAGCCTGAAACTAAAAGTAAAGCTGCAGCAATTGACACAACCTCCAAAGTATCTGCAGGAGTGTTTACGCCATAATTTTCTAAATAGATCCAAGGCAATTGTTCATTAAAACTCAAATAAATAACGCAAAAAACGACATCAAAAAGTCCAATCAACAAGAAAAGAGAAATGGCAATGCGACGTAAATCAGCAAAAGCCTTCATCCCAAATTGATTCCCTACCCGTATCATCGCAACCACCCCTAAGCCCATTGCGAACATAAAGGTCATCGAAGAAAGGTTAAGCGCAATTTGATTTGCTGCCTGAGCATTCTTTCCTAGAATACCAGACATCCATATTGCCATGGTGAAAAACGACACCTCAAAAAACATTTGCAAGGCAGAGGGCAAGCCCAAACTATAGATCTTTTTAAACAAGCTTAACTTTAGATTTTTAAAGCGAATCCTTAAAGAATACCCCTCGAACAAAGGATGAAATTGAATAAAAAACAAGATAAATATCACTGCCCCAGTTCGAGCAACCATTGTCCCTATTGCTGCACCTTCGACGCCCATCTTTGGGAACCCTCCATATCCAAAAATGAGAAGATAGTTTAGCAAAACATTTAAGATATTAGAAAACACCGTCGCATACATCGCAGGACGTGTTTTTGACAAACCATCGGCAAATTGCTTGTATGCCTGAAAGATAATTAAAGGCACAAGAGAAGCAGCTACCCATTTTAAATAGGGGAACGCAAATTCTACCACTTCTGGGGGTTGCCCCATAGAATACATTAGCTTCCTGGCACTAAAAACTGCTAAGAACAGACTTAACCCCAGAAGCGTGCAAAGCACCACCCCATGAGATAAAACCCTTTGAGCTTGATCGCGATTACTCGTGCCATCAGCTTGTGCGACTAAAGGCGTAATAGCAGTAGAAAAACCAATCCCTAATGACATGGCAATAAAGACAAAACTATTCCCCAGAGAAACTGCTGCAAGTTCTGCTGTCCCTAATTGCCCCACCATGATATTGTCTACTAACTGGACAATGGTATGTCCCAATAAACCTAATATAACCGGGAAGGATAAACTTAAGTTATACTTAAACTCTTTTGTGTACTGTTGCAGATTAATCAAGAGACTAGAGTTTAAAGTGGTCCATTAAAAAGACCATAGAAGCCATAGTTGCCGCGCCTAATTCTAATTCCCTTTTATTGATTGCATCAAAAGTGTCGTTTGCCGCATGGTGAAAATCAAAGTAACGTTGTGAATCTGGACGTAAGCCTGCTAGAACATTATCGGCTGTTTTTAAAGGAGCGATATCTGCACCACTTCCCCCCTTGACAAATAGGTGTATTAAATAGGGCTCAAAATAAGGTGCCCAAGATTGAATTGTCTTTAATTTTTCTGGAGTGGTATCAATAGAGAATCCTCTGGGAGTAAAGCCTCCTGCGTCTGACTCAAGTGCAAACACATGCTTTTCGTTCTTTTTTTGTGCCACCTCAGTATACTTTGCAGCCCCGCGTTGCCCGTTTTCTTCATTCATGTATAGGACCACTCTTAAAGTGCGTTTGGGGCGATAATTAATTTTCTTCATTATCCTCAACACCTCCATTGATTGAACAATCCCTGCTCCATCGTCATGTGAACCATCTCCTAGATCCCAAGAATCTAAATGCCCCCCCACAACCATGATCTCGTCAGGATAGGTAGTCCCTGTAATCTCTCCAATCACATTATAAGATTGTACGTCAGGCAAATTCTTACAGTTTTGCTTGAGGTAAAACTTTAAGGCGGGATTTAGAGCGAGCATCGAACTCAACAACTCTGCACCATTGGTACTAATCGCCGCTGCTGGAATGCGGTCTTTAAGCTGTAAATCGCCATACCCCATCGATCCAGTATGAGGATAATCGTCTAAACGCAAATTCAACGATCTTACCACTACACCTACAGCGCCAAGTCTAGCGGCCTCTTCTGCCCCACTAAAACGTTGATCAACACAACCAGAATAAGCAGAAAAAGTATTGATCAAATCGGCTTGCATAGGACGATTATAAAACACAATCTTCCCCGCTACCTTTTCTTTCCCTAAAGCTTTTAATTCTTCAAAGTCTTTAACTTCAATCACCTCTGCTCTAATTCCTGCTAAGGGTGTTGCGATCGAACCTCCCAAGGCACAAACGGGAACGTTTATGGTATTCCCAGGACTGGTTTCAATATTGGCGTATTCAAAGGTTCCCCTAATCCATTTTGGCACCATCACAGGCTGTAACCACACCTTATCTAAACCTAAGGCATCTAATTCTTCTTTCCCCCACTCAACCGCACGTTGCGCATTGAGGGATCCAGACAATCTTCCTCCTATTTGATTAGACAAATGTGCTAACCATGGATAAGTTTGACCGTCTAAAAGGGCTGTTTGATAAATCTTTTTTAAAGTAGGTTCAATGGCTTGTTGTGCATTAAGGCTAATCGCCAAAAAGAATAAGCTCAACAGTAGTCGTAGTTTCATGTTATTTAGATGCAAATTGTTCAATATTTTTTTTTGTGATCGGGTTATCCCCTAAAATCATGAGTCGCTCAATTACATTGCGCAATTCGCGAATATTCCCCGTCCATGGATAATCTTGCAATTTTTTTAAGGCTGCAGACTGTATACTTTTTGCCGTCACACCATCTTTAAGCGAGATTTGGTTTATAAAGTGCTCGCAAAGTAAAGGAATATCCTCTAGACGATCTTTTAAAGCGGGAACTTTAATGACAATTACGGCAAGTCTGTGATATAAATCTTCTCTAAAACGCCCTTCGGCAATTTCTTTTTGTAAATCTTTATTTGTCGCCGCCAGAATACGAACATCGACCGTTAAGTCTTTATCACTTCCCACCCGCTGAATCTTATTTTCTTGCAAGGCACGTAATACTTTAGCTTGAGCTTTTAAACTTAGATCTCCTATTTCGTCTAAAAACAAAGTACCATTGTGGGCGGTTTCAAACTTTCCTTTTCTGTCTTTTACAGCAGAAGTAAAGGAACCTTTAACATGCCCAAACAACTCACTTTCAATTAATTCCGAAGGAATAGCAGCGCAATTCACTTCGACTAATGTTTGCTTGCTACGCTCACTTTTTTGATGAATTTGATGTGCAACAAGTTCTTTCCCCGTTCCATTAGGACCGGTAATCAATACCCTTGCTTTTGTGGGGGCAACTTTATCAATCATTTCTTTTATCCCTTCTAGTGCCTTTGAAGTCCCAATCATTTGATAGGCTTTTGCAATGCGTTTCTTGAGCTGCACGTTTTCAACAACAAGATTTTTAGATTCTAAAGCATTGCGCACAGAAATCAATAAACGATTTAAATCTGGCGGCTTTGGGATAAAATCATAGGCCCCTATTTTCATCGATTCCACAGCGGTTTGAATATTGCCATGACCGGTTAACATAATAAAAGGCGTAAGCACACCTTGATCTTTTGCTGCTTGCAATACTTCTAAGCCGTCTTTATTGGGCATTTTAATGTCACATAAAATCAAATCATAGTCTTCGGCTAATAAAGCAGCTAAGCCCTCTTTGCCATCTTTTGCTTCTGCTATTGCAAATTGATCGCTTTCTTCTAATAAAATACGCTTGAGCACTCGTCTAATAGGCTCTTCGTCTTCGATGATTAAGATTTTAGTCATAACTAATTCGCCTCGGTTTTATTAATCCACAGTTTGCGTTGGGGAAAAGGAATTTCTATTTGGTTTTCTTTAAATGCAGCGTGAATATTATAGCGAATATCGCTTTTTACTCCTTCTGCAAAAAAGCTTTTATTAATGGTGAAAAAAAGCTGAAAGATAAGTGCGTTCTCTCCAAAATCCTTGAATAAAACGGTGGGAGAAGTTTTTTTGAGCACTTTGCTATGACTTGTGGCACAATCAATTAAAAGTTTGGTGACCTCCTCTACATCGCTATCATACGCTACTCCCACAACGATATTTTCTCTTGTAACCGTTCCGTTTTCTGTCCAGTTGTATAAGATGGACGTTAAAAATTTGTGATTAGGGATAATCAATACCTTATTGTCAATGGTCACCGCTCTTGTAGTTCGAAGGGTAATATTTTCTACTTTCCCGATTTGTCCATCCACCTGTATAATATCGCCTACATGTACCGCTTTATCTGCAATGATAAAAATACCAGAGATAATATCCTGAATAAAGGTTTGAAGCGCTAAACCTACTCCAACTAAAAGCGCTGCAGAGGCCGCAAAAATAGCGGTTACATTCACCCCTATATTGTCAAAGGTGATCAAAATCACAATGAGATAAACAAAATAATTAAAAAAGGTAAAGATGCTTTTAAACTTGTACTGCGTATCCTCATCCATCCTATAAAGAATGAGTCTTTTTGAAAGTTTTAGAAAAAAACGCGT
>JBDNAJ010000025.1:0-3488 GCA_039768455.1 Candidatus Arcticimaribacter sp. | reverse complement strand
GGACGCCTTTATGTTATTAACAAAAAGAATCCTAGATTTAAACAAAGACAAGGATAATTATGGCAAGAATATCAGGAGTAGACATTCCAAAACAAAAACGCGGAGTAATCGCATTGACTTATATCTTTGGTATCGGTCGTAGTCGTGCTCAAAATATTTTAGCGGAAGCTAAAGTTGACGAAAGTAAAAAAGTATCTGATTGGACTGATAGCGAAATCGCTGCCATTCGTGAGGCTGTTTCTAGCTTTAAGATTGAAGGTGAGTTGCGTTCTGAAGTACAATTGAACATTAAGCGATTAATGGACATCGGTTGTTACAGAGGTATCCGTCACAGATCTGGCTTACCATTAAGAGGACAACGTACTAAAAACAACTCGCGTACTCGTAAAGGGAAACGTAAAACAGTTGCTAACAAGAAAAAAGCAACTAAATAATTTTAGACTATGGCTAAAACAGCAAGCAAAAAAAGAAAGGTTATTGTTGAATCAACTGGAGAAGCGCATATCAATGCTTCTTTCAACAACATCATTATCTCGCTTACCAACCTAAAAGGAGAAGTTATCTCATGGTCATCTGCCGGTAAAATGGGCTTTAGAGGATCTAAGAAAAACACCCCTTATGCTGCTCAAACTGCAGCAGAAGACTGTGCTAAAGTAGCACAAGAAGCAGGTTTGCGTCAAGTTAAAGTATATGTAAAAGGACCTGGTAATGGACGTGAGTCTGCAATCAGAACTTTACATAACAACGGAATTGAAGTTACAGAGATCATCGATGTAACTCCACTACCACACAACGGATGTCGTCCTCCTAAAAGACGTAGAGTATAATTAATTTTAATCAGTAGAAGGATCTATAGTTATCGAAGGAAGCGACCTTAATTCATAACTCCTTTTACACCAACCAAAAATAAAATGGCAAGATACACTGGTCCAAAAACTAAAATTGCACGCAAATTTGGAGAACCCATCTTTGGTGCCGATAAATCTTTCGAGAAAAGAAATTATCCTCCAGGACAACACGGTAACAACAGAAGACGTGGTAAAAAGTCCGAATATGCTATCCAGTTAATGGAGAAGCAAAAAGCTAAATTCACTTACGGAATTTTAGAAAAACAATTTAGAATCATCTTTGACCGTGCTTCTAGAGCAAAAGGGGTTACTGGTGAAGTTTTACTTCAATTATGTGAATCTCGTTTAGACAATGTTGTCTACCGTTTAGGAATCGCTCCTACGCGTTCTGCAGCACGTCAATTAGTTTCTCACCGTCACATCACTGTGAACGGAACAATCGTTAACATTGCATCTTGTCATGTCAAAGCTGGTGATGTTATTGGAGTGCGTGAGAAATCTAAATCATTAACTGCCATTACCCATTCTTTAGAGCGCAACTCATCTGTATATGAGTGGTTGACTTGGAATGGTGCTACCCTTGAAGGTACATTTGTCTCTACTCCTCAGCGTTTACAAATCCCTGAGAATATTAAAGAGCAACTAATCGTTGAATTGTATTCTAAATAATAACTGAAGTTTACCCTATGGCTATATTAAATTTTCAAAAACCGGACAAAGTTATCATGATCGACTCATCAGAATTCGAAGGAAAATTCGAATTCCGTCCACTTGAGCCTGGTTATGGACTTACTGTCGGGAATGCATTGAGAAGAGTATTGCTTTCCTCTTTAGAAGGATTTGCAATCACTTCAGTGAAAATCGAAAACATTGATCACGAATTTTCTACTATTCCTGGAATCGTAGAAGATGTTACAGAGATCATTCTTAACCTGAAGCAAGTTCGCTTTAAGCGTCAAATTGAAGACCTCGAAACAGAAAAAGTAAACATCACTATCGGTGGGCAAGAGCAATTAAAAGCCTCTGATTTTCAAAAGTTCATTTCTGGTTTCCAAGTTTTAAATCACGACTTAGTGATTTGTAACCTTGAAAAGAGCGTTCAATTGAACATGGAATTGACCATCGAAAAAGGTCGTGGATATGTTCCTGCTGAAGAGAATAAAAAGATGGATGTTGAGTTAGGTACTATCGCCATTGACTCTATCTATACTCCTGTAAAAAATGTTAAGTTTAGCATCGAAAACTATCGTGTTGAACAAAAAACAGATTATGAAAAGTTAGTTTTTGAAATCATTACAGATGGATCTATTCATCCTAAAGATGCTTTAACTGAAGCAGCAAAAACTTTAATTCACCACTTCTTGTTGTTCTCTGACGAGCGCATTACACTTGAAGCAGACGAGATCGCACAAACAGAGACTTATGATGAAGAGTCACTCCACATGCGTCAATTACTTAAAACTAAGCTAATTGATATGGATCTTTCTGTTCGTGCGTTAAACTGTTTAAAAGCAGCTGAAGTAGAAACTTTAGGAGACTTAGTTTCTTACAACAAGAACGACTTGATGAAGTTTAGAAACTTTGGAAAGAAATCATTGACAGAGTTGGAAGAATTAGTAGTATTAAAAGGACTTTCTTTTGGTATGAACCTTTCAAAATACAAATTAGATAAAGACTAACCCGACATTTTTATACACTAGAAAATGAGACACGGAAAAAAAGTAATGCACCTAGGTCGTAAGACAGCACATCGCAAATCGATGCTTGCCAATATGGCCTGTTCATTAATCGAACATAAGAGAATCAATACCACAGTAACTAAAGCAAAAGCTTTAAAACAATTTGTGGAGCCTATTATCACGAAAGCGAAAGACGATACGACCCATAACCGTAGAACAGCTTTTCGTTATTTAAGATCAAAAGAAGCAGTAGCGGATCTATTTAGAGACGTAGCAGCTAAAGTAGGAGATCGTCCTGGAGGATACACACGTATCATCAAACTAGGAAATCGTTTAGGAGATAACGCCGATATGGCCATGATTGAACTAGTTGACTTTAACGATGTTTACACAAACAAAGAAGAAGCCAAAAAGAAATCTACCCGTAGAGGTAAAGCGAAGAAGGCAGCTGATGCTCCTGTCGCTGAAGTAGTAGAAGAAACAACAGAGGCCGCTGATTCATCAGCTGCCGAAACAGAAGATACTGCTCAAGAATAGATGTTAATAATTCTAACATATCAGAAAGGATAAGCTCTTAGAGTTTATCCTTTTTTTTATGTTTCTTTGTAAAAATTTTCAGAAAGAATATGAAGTATAAAAAACGAGAAGAAGCCGTAGTACTTTTAGCTGACGGCACTGTTTTTTACGGAAAATCCATAGGGATTAAAGGAAGCGCATTTGGCGAAATTTGTTTCAATACTGGGATGACCGGTTATCAAGAGATCTTTACAGATCCTTCTTACTTTGGACAAATCATGGTAACCACAAATGCACACATTGGTAACTATGGTACGGTTGAAGAAGACGATCAATCAGCATCGATAAAAATTGCGGGTTTAATCTGTAAAAACTTCAGTTTTGAACACACTAGACCCAGCGGAACTAAAAATCTCTTCGACTTTTTTGCCGATCAAAATAAAGT
>JBDNAJ010000130.1:0-3873 GCA_039768455.1 Candidatus Arcticimaribacter sp. | reverse complement strand
GACGAGATAAATCCATCCAATTGATCAAAGACGCCAATAAGGGCGATAAGGTGATCGGGGTGGTAGCACAAAAAGATCAAGAGGTCGAAGATCCATCGGTATTAGATATTTATCCTTTGGGGACAGTAGCGCAAATCTTACGCGTGCTTACTATGCCCGATGGAAACACCACCATCATTATTCAAGGGAAGAAACGCTTTGAGATTGAACAAGTCATAAGTGAAGACCCATATATCAAAGCTAAAATTAAAAAGGTGAGTGAAGAGAAGTCTTTGCAAGACACTTCAGAGTTTAGCGCCATTGTAGAGTCGATAAAAGATCTGGCGTTGAAGATTATTCGAGAGAGTCAGAACATTCCTTCTGAAGCTTCTTTTGCCATAAAAAACATCCAGAGTCACGCTTTCTTGATCAACTTTGTTTCTTCTAATATGGCTTTATTCGTAAAAGAAAAACAAGGAATCCTTTCTACCGCAAATATCAAAGAACGCGCTTTGCTGTGTTTGCAGTATATGAATGTGGAGTACCAAAAGTTAGAACTGAAAAACGACATTCAGTCTCGTGTAAGAACCGACCTCGATCAGCAGCAACGCGAATATTACTTGCATCAACAGATGAAAACCATCCAAGAAGAATTGGGCGGAGTGTCTTATGAGGAAGAGGTAGAAGAGATGCGTATACGTGCCCAAGACAAACAATGGGACGATAAAGTAGGCAAGCACTTTGACAAAGAATTGATGAAGTTGCAACGCATGAATCCGCAAGTAGCGGAATATTCGGTGCAGCGGAATTATTTGGATTTATTCCTCGATCTGCCTTGGGGAGAATTTTCTGAAGATCAGTTTGATTTAAAGCGGGCGCAAAAAATCCTTGATCGCGATCACTATGGTTTAGAAGAAGTAAAAAAGCGTATCATTGAATACCTCGCCGTGCTGAAGTTGCGCAACGATATGAAGTCTCCCATCTTATGTCTCTATGGCCCTCCAGGAGTAGGAAAAACCTCTTTAGGGAAGTCGGTTGCAGAAGCTTTAGGGAGAGAGTATGTGCGCATCTCTTTAGGAGGAATGCGTGATGAAGCCGAGATTCGCGGCCACCGTAAAACCTATATTGGCGCCCTTCCAGGACGTATTATCCAAAGTTTAAAAAAGGCAGGAACGTCTAATCCAGTTTTTGTCTTAGATGAGATTGATAAATTAACCTCCAGTTCACAGGGGGATCCATCATCGGCTTTATTAGAGGTGTTAGATCCAGAACAGAACGGTTCTTTTTATGATAATTTCTTAGAGATGGGCTATGACCTGTCTAAGGTGATGTTTATTTCAACGGCGAATAATCTAGGAGGGATTCAACCTGCCTTACGTGACCGTATGGAGATCATTAATGTAAGTGGATACACCATCGAAGAAAAAGCGATGATTGCACAAAAACATTTATTGCCCAAACAATTAGAAGAACACGGTCTTGGCCCAAAAGACTTAAAGCTCAATAAGGCGATTTTAGAAGCCATGGTCGAAGGCTATACCCGCGAGTCTGGGGTAAGAGGCTTAGAAAAGCAAGTGGCAAAAGCAGTGCGTTATGTCGCCAAGTCTATCGCCATGGAAGAAGACTATCTCAAGCAACCTAAACTCACTGATCTTAAAACCTTGTTAGGGCCCAGAAAAGTCACCCGGGACTTATATGAAAACAATGAAACTGCCGGAGTGGTAATTGGTTTAGCTTGGACCGCAGTGGGAGGGGATATCCTCTTTATCGAATCTGCCTTGTCAAAAGGAAAAGGGCAGTTGTCCATTACCGGGAACCTAGGAAAGATCATGAAAGAATCTTCTACCATTGCCATGGAGTATATCAAGGCGAATGCAAAGCGATTAGGCTTAAGCGATTTCCCCTTTGACAAATACAATATTCACATACACGTGCCAGAAGGCGCAACGCCAAAAGATGGACCCAGTGCTGGGATCACCATGTTGACTTCTTTGGTGTCCTTATTCACCCAAAAGCGGGTTAAAAAGCATCTCTCTATGACAGGGGAGATTACGCTACGCGGAAAAGTGTTGCCAGTAGGAGGGATCAAAGAAAAGATCCTCGCAGCAAAGCGCTCTAAGATCAAAGAAATCATCTTGTGTGAAAGCAACCGCAAAGACATTGAAGAAATCAAAGAAGATTATTTAAAAGGCCTTACTTTTCACTTTGTAAAAGAAATGCATGAAGTCCTTGATTTGGCCATTACCGATCAAAAGGTAAAGCATGCTAAAGTGTTGTCGTAGATGTGTACCGTAACTTTTGTTCCTACTAAAGAGGGTTTTGTCTTTACTTCTAACCGAGATGAAGACCCAAAACGTGCCGCCCATAATATCGTGGAAGATCAACGGGGGGATATCGGTGTTTATTTCCCGCGTGACGAAGGTGCCAGTGGGACTTGGTTTGCTTATTCTAACGCCGATCAATTTGCTTGTGTGCTCAACGGCGCTTTTGGACCACATCAAAGAAAAGAATTTTACACCATGAGTAGGGGCATTATGGCCTTAGTCTATTTTGACTATGCCACAATCGATGAATTTATAAACGAATTCAACTTTGAAGGGATGGAACCTTTTACGCTGATCCTTTTTAATAAAGGTGACTTTAAAGAGTTGAAATGGGATGAGGTCGAGCTACATGTGCGCTCGCTCTCTGTTCAAGACGTTCATTTATGGTCTTCTGCAACCCTCTATAACCAAGATTGGTGGATCGATCGTTCAGTGAATTTTAATGAGTTTGTCGCGCGACAGCAACCAGACCAAGTGGGGATTATGCATTATCACAAAACTGAATTACCCTTTGTGCCCGAGGCACTTCAAGCGTTGTTGGGCAGTCCAGCTCCTTTGACGAATCTCCCCGTGATAACGACAAGTGTATCTTCTTTGGAGAAAACCCTTCAAGGCTTTAAGTTTCATTTCCATCGCACAGATGACCAAGTCAAATTGTATAAATCCACCTATTAAGTTTATTTTTGCCTTATGGATACAACAGTAATTGCCATTGACGGTTATGCTTCTACAGGGAAAAGTACATTGTCTAAACGCCTTGCCGCTCATTTAGGATTTACCTATGTTGATACGGGCTATATGTTTAGGGTGATTGCTTTACTAGTACTTGAGAACAAATGGCTCAATAAAGAAGAGATTACTCTTGCTCCTTTATCAGCGGCATTAGCAGAGCAACAATTTAGTTGGCTATCTCAGGAGGAAGGACAAAAGTTGATGGCTGTAAATGGAAAGGTGTATGGGGAAGAGCTTCGAACAACTGAAGTTTCGAATCTAGTTAGTAAGGTGGCCGCCATTCCAGCAGTAAGAACGCATTTATTGCAACAACAACGTGACTTATCAAAGTCCGCTTCTGTGGTGATGGATGGCCGCGATATTGGGACGGTTGTTTTTCCTAATGCCCAGTATAAATTCTTTTTAAATGCGACCCCAGTAATAAGGGCACAACGTCGTTATGAGGAGATGCAAGCCAAAGGAATCCCTGGAACTTATGAGGAAGTGCTGGCTAATGTTATCCAAAGAGATCAAATGGATAGCAGCCGTGCTGTTGCTCCTTTAAAAAAGGCAGAGGACGCCATTGAGATTGATACTTCTTCTCTCAATGTTGATGAAGTCTTTGCCTTACTCTGTGATTACCTCGCGTAGGGAGATTAGTTCTGTTAAAAATTGTTCTAATTCCTCTGGTCGCTGAGTACCCACTAAAAACTTTTTCTTGTTTTTAAGCTGCACATAAAGCCCTTTGCCACCAGTTACATTGTAGACAGTTCCGTACTGGGTCCAAAGGCGCACGCCCCACCCACCCACAAAATCATAGGGGATCACTTGACAATGGTCCACCTCCCCCCACGCCACG
>JBDNAJ010000129.1:0-4496 GCA_039768455.1 Candidatus Arcticimaribacter sp. | reverse complement strand
ATTGGGCTTCTTTTTTCAATTACAATTGATCAAGGACATTAAAAAGCAGTGGATCCCATTAAATCTTTTAACCACCTTGTCAAAAGAGTTGGATGCTTATCAAAATGAAACCAATAAAGTTTTGCTCTCAACTTTTAACGAACGTATTGCCAAAGAAATTTTATTGCAACCCACTCCTTATATCTATGAACGACTGGGAGAAAACTACCGTCACTATTTTTTAGATGAATTCCAAGACACCTCTTCCCTACAATGGAAAAATTTAATCCCACTTATTGAAACAGCTTTAACCAGTCTAAATGAAGATGATCGCACAGGAAGCCTGTTGTTAGTAGGTGACCCAAAACAATCTATTTATCGCTGGCGAGGAGGGGATGTCAATCAATTTATAAGTTTAATTAATGATAAACCGCCTTTTCAAATTCAGAAAAAAGTAAATGCTTTAAAAACAAATTATCGAAGTTCAAAAAGTGTGGTTACTTTTAATAACGCTTTGTATCAGTGTTTGACACAGCATTTAGAATATCCAGAAAATAAAGAGTTGTTTGGGGAATTTGCGCAGCAAGATTTTTTTTCAGACGAAGAAGGCTATGTTAAATTGACTTTTTTTCCAGACGAAAATCCCTTTGAAGAAAACCCCTACACTAAACGCATTATTGCAGACATAAAACAGTGTGAAAAACAAGGCTATTTACTTACTGACATGGCAGTGCTTGTGCGAAAGAAAAAACAAGCAGAGCGCGTTGCAAAAGATTTAGCTGCTGCAAATATCCCCACGATTACAAGCAGTTCGCTGCAGTTAGAGGAAAATGATCAAGTAAAGTTTTTGGCCTCATTATTACAGTTGAACTTTAACCCTAGGGATTTAGAATGCAAAAAAGAGCATCTAACATTTTTGTATCCAAATAAAGAAAGAGAAGAAGATTTGCATCAATTTCTAACCAATAGAATTTCGCGTCATCTTGAAGAAATATGGCGAGAAGAGGGGATTGCATTTAATTTCAGTTTTTTTGATCATCGCAACCTCAATACTGTCATGGAAAAAGCCTGTTTTTCTTTTCCTGGAATAGAAATTGAAAACTCATATGTAAAGGCTTTCTTAGATCTAGTATTTGACTTCAGTCAAAAAGAACAAGCCGATTCATTGTCGTTTTTAAATTTTTGGAACAAGAAAAAAGAGGCGCATAAACTCTCCATTCCAGAAGATAGTGTCGGAGTGAAAATCCTTACAATCCATCAAGCCAAAGGCTTAGAATACCCCATTGTATTTTTCCCATATGCAGACAGTTTAATTCAAACAAATCACCAAGAAAAAGTCTGGTTATCGACTCAGTCTATTTTAGGAGATCAGTTATCTCTCGCATGGGTGGGATATTCTAAAAAGTTATTAAACTATGGTCCAGAAGGAGAACACGCTTACCACAAAAAAAGGCAAGAAGTAGAGATGGACGCATGGAATGTTTTCTATGTTGCTACCACAAGAGCAAGTCAGCAACTTTATCTTTACGCCAACGAAAAAAACAAAGAAAAGGACAGCTATGTCAAGGTTTTAAATGATCTTATTCCTGATAAACAAATAGAAAGCGATCAAGGTATAACGCACGAATGGGGAAATCCTTCTTTTTCCTCTTCTAAAAATGATGATAAGGCTTCGCCAAAGAAAAACACTTTTGAGCGGATTCAAACAGCTTACCCCTATGAGCAAAAACTTGTCTTGCAAATGCCTCAAAGTGAAGCCAGAGAACAGGCAAGACTTTTAGGACTTCGTATTCATGATTTGCTGGGTAAAATAAATTATCAAGATGAGGTAGAAAGCGTCTTAGCAGCAGCTTATCTTCAAGGGGAAATCACGCAAGAAGAACAGGTTAAACTCTTTGATTTATTCGAGCAATTAATGCAAAATGAGAAATTAAACCGCTTTTATTCAAGAGATTACACAGTGTTTAATGAAAAAGCTATTTTAGTTCCAAAACAAAAAGTACTCCGTCCAGACAGGGTAGGTGTGGGTGAAAAACAGGCCTATGTAATTGATTATAAAACTGGAAAACCAAAACCAGAACACACTACTCAAGTTTTAGCTTATGCCGACTGGATTAAAAAAGTCACACAAAAAAAAGTAAATGTATTTTTAGTCTACTTAGATATTGAAGGCGAAAATTGTATTGATGTGGTGCCTCTTTCCTAAAGTATAAGTTTAAGATTAGGCCCTAAAATACTTTGAATCCTCGCTAATATCTGTTATTTTTGCTCAATCTAATAGCGTAAAAATGAAAATTATAAGTAGATGTTTAATCATTGCTATGGCAATGTTTATCACAAATTCGGCTTTTTCCCAAGACGAAAACAATCCATGGGTTGTAAGTATAGCAACAAATGCCGTTGATACCTATCCAACTGGAAAAACAGGTAGTCAGGTAGTTGGAAATACTGGAAAACTTTTCCAAGACTTTTATAACACAGATAACTGGAATTATTTATCGGCAATTACAACATTGGGCGTAAGTAGAAACATTACCGAAGGCTTTTCTTTAGCTGGACGTTTTAGTTTTAACGAACTATCTAATTTTGGTGGTGAAGTAACAGGGGAAAATTTAGTTTATAATTCCTTTGATTTAGTATTGAGAAATTCACTTGTAGGGAAAAGTTCAACTTGGGAGCCTTTTACTGAAGCAGGTGGAGGATATGTTACATTAGGTGATGGTGAATCTTTCCACTTTACCTTAGGTGCTGGTCTTGCATTTTGGGCAAACGATAACATCGGTTTATCTTACCAAGTAAATTATAAAGATGCTTTTGAGTTAAACGGAGTTGCTCATTTCCAACATCAACTAGGCGTAAACATCAAATTTGGTGGTGTTGATACAGATGGTGACGGTGTATATGACAAATTCGATGCATGTCCAGAAGTAGCAGGTCTTGAAGAATTTCAAGGATGCCCTGACACAGACGGAGACGGGATTACAGATGCAGATGATGCATGTCCAAAACGTGCTGGTTCTAAAGAAATGAATGGATGTCCTGATACAGATGGCGATGGTCTTTCTGATATTGAAGACGCTTGTCCTAATCGTCCTGGTTCTGTAGATATGGGTGGATGCCCAGATACAGATGGTGACGGTATCAACGATAAAGACGATGCTTGTCCAGAGCAAGCTGGTACTTCTGAAAACAATGGATGCCCTTGGCCAGACGCTGACGGTGATGGTGTTGCAGATAAAGATGATGCCTGTCCAGAATTAGCTGGTGTTGCAGCAAACAATGGTTGCCCAGAGTTACCACAAGATGTTGTTTCAACCCTTAATGAAAAAGGTTCAATGATTCGCTTTAAAGCTGAGTCTGCTGTAATCGTAGGAGATGACTCAGCTGCAGTAATCGCTAAAATTAAAGGAATCCTAGATAGCTATCCAACTTACTCTTTTGTTGTAGAAGGTCATGCCTCTAGCGACGGAAGTAAAGGATATAACCAAAAACTTTCTCAAGAACGTGCAGATGCTGTACAAGCTGCTTTAACTGCTGCTGGTGCTGATGCTTCTCGTGTTTCTACCGTTGCATTTGGTGAAGAAAGACCTATTGGTGATAACAATACTGCTAAAGGAAGAAAAGCCAATAGACGCGTACAATTCGCTGTTGGGAAATAAGATTTCTTTTTTTCGATAAGATTTAAATGCCTTGGTTATCCAAGGCATTTTTTTTTCTCCTAATTTTAAACGGACTTAAGTCTTTTTCTTAATTTACCTCCTAAATCAATTTCCTGGTGACGCCTTATTTAAAGCAAATCATACAGCGCCTTTTGCGCAACAATAGTGATCTACAAGATGTCGTTATTGTATTGCCCAGTAAAAGGGCTAGAGTGTTCTTACAGCATTATCTAGTACAAGAAATTGATGTGGCCCAGTTTGCACCTGATATTTTTAGCATAGAATCTTTTATAGAGCATCTTTCTAGTTTGAAAAAGGCAAATCAAACCCACCAGCTTTTTACACTCTACAAGGCCTATAAAATTCATATTCCAGAATCTGCACAAGATGATTTTACCATCTTTATGCAATGGGGCGCTAGGCTGTTAAAAGATTTTAATGATATAGATGCCTATCGGGTCAATGCAAAAGACGGTTTAGAAAACCTAGCAGCCTTTTATCAATTGGATGGATTCAATTTACCAGAAAATCAAAAGTCTTTTCCTGCTGTTTTTTGGGACAACCTTTTCCCCATTTATCAAGATTTTCAAGCGCTTTTAATGGAGTCTCAGTCGGCTACTTTAGGAATGCTTTATCAAGATGCGCTAGATGAGTTAGAATTCTATCTAACCAATACGACTAAAGCCCATTATTTCGTTGGTTTTAATGCTTTAAATAAAGCAGAGCAAGATTTAATTCAAGAGTTTTTAGCAAAGAATAAGGGGGAAGTATTCTGGGATTTAGAGGCGAGTTTTTTTAACGATAAAATACACGCAGCAGGACGTTTTATTCGATCCTATCAAGAAGAATGGAAATATT
>JBDNAJ010000128.1:0-7676 GCA_039768455.1 Candidatus Arcticimaribacter sp. | reverse complement strand
GTTTCTTGGGCTTGCTCTTGCATTTTTTTGGCTAATTTTCCCATAAAGAAAAACAGCAAACCCGCTAAAATTTGACGCCTAAATAGAATCAAAATCACCAATAGAATTAAGAAGATGCTAGATAACATAGGGATGTAAAATGTAATATAGTTTAAAATTAAAATAATAAACGATAAAATCCTCTCCCCGCTCCTTTTTCGTTAGCATATTTTTTAAAATACACCTATCTTGCTTTAAATTGAATTTCATGCGCCAACTGTACTTTTTCCTTTTCTTTAGCAGCTTTACTTACCTGCTTAGCGCACAATACACCGACCAGATTAATTCTAATCGACCAGGAGCATCTATTGGGGCATTTTCTGTAGGAACAAGGGTGATACAGTTTGAGGCTGGGGCAGAATACAGAAGCTATAAGCACAAAAGCTACAACAACTCTAAAGTCAATGGACAAATAGGTTTTTTCTCTTTGCGATATGGCTTTTTAAAAGAGCAACTCGAGCTCACTTTTGAAGGGGTTTATCAATTTGATGATTTAACCAATCGACTCGCCTTACCAGAAACGACTTATAAAAGAGAAGGGTTCTTGCAGAACTTTTTAGGAGTCAAATACTTGGTATATGATCCTTTTAAAAAAGAACAAGAAATCAATGTCTACAGTTGGAAAGCAAACAACGGATTCAAATTAAGGGATTTAATCCCTGCAGTATCTGTCACCCTGGGGGCAAATGCGATCTTAAAAAATGACAATCCTTATCCTTATGGAGATGTTTTTGGGAACCTTAGTAATCCTATTTTTTATGGGAATTTGGGCCGTGGGCCCGAAGGGGAACCCCTTGTAAGTGGTCGGGCTACAATAGCCACCCAATCCCACTTTTTAGGCACCTGGGTTTTTGTGACAAACTTTACCTATAATCGCATTTTAACTGATTACCCAGACACCAATTACATCCTGACGCTAACCCATACCATCAACCCTTTATGGTCTGTTTATTTAGAAACACAAGGCTATTCTAGTGAACGATATAAAGATCAAATCTTTAGAACAGGAGCGGCTTATTTGTTGACAGACGATATACAACTCGAAGCAACCATAGGGGCGAATACAAAAGACACCCCATCCCTATTTTTTATCAATGCTGGAGTTTCTTATCGTTTAGACTTTCACCGCGATATAGATCCGGCAAAAAAAGCAGAAGAAAAAGCCTTGCGTAAAGAAGAAAAGTCCTTGAAAAAAGGAGCGAAAAAGGCAGAAAAAGCCAACAAAAAAAGAGACCGTAGAGCCAAAAGAAATTAATTCCTAATGATTGAAATTGTTGCCATTAGCAGCCCTGACGAATACAAGGCATTTGTTGAATTTCCCTTCAGCTTATACCACAACCACCCTTATTGGGTTCCCCCCATTAAAGCCGAAGAATTAGAAACCATTAATAAAGACATCAACCCTGTTTTTAATAATGCTGAGGCTCGTTTTTTCTTGGCCTATAAAGACGGAAAGATTACCGGACGTATTGCTGCAATGATCAACTGGATCGAAGTAGAAAAACTACAAAAGCAAAAGGTGCGCTTTGGCTGGTTTGATGTCATTGATGATGTTGCGGTAACTAAGGCCTTAATCGAAGCGGTTAAAGACTTTGGGAAAGAACACAACATGAGTTTTATGGAAGGACCTGTTGGCTTCTCTAATTTAGACAAAGCAGGCTTGTTAGTAGAAGGTTTTGATGAAATGAATACCATGATTACCAACTACAACTACCCCTACTATGAAACGCATATGCAAGCCCTAAAGATGGAAAAACTAGCTCAATGGGTAGAATATGAGATCAAGATTTCCTCTTTTGAAGATTCTCCTGAAAAGGTAAGACGCTTTGGTCAACTTATGTTAGATCGCTACAAGCTTCAAGTGCTGCATTTCACTAAGACAAAGCAGATCATACCTTATGTTGAACAAATGTTTGTATTGCTAGAAGAGACCTATAACAAACTGCAAACTTTTGTCCCAGTACAGGACTATCAAATCAAGCATTATAAGGAAAAGTACTTTCAATACATTCACCCAGAATTCATCAAATGTGTAGCAGATGAAAACGGAAAGTTAGTCGCTTTTGTAATCATCATGCCTTCTTTCACCAAAGCCCTAAAAAAGGCCAATGGTAAAATGTTCCCATGGGGGATTTTCCACATCCTCAAAGCCCAGTATTTTAACAATAGGGCCTCTTTTTACTTGATCGGAGTGCATCCAGATTATCAAAACAAAGGGGTGACGGCGATTATCTTTAATGAGATTCAAAAGCTATTCAATAAAAAGGGAATTACCATTGTTGAAACCAATCCAGAATTAGAAGAGAACGACTCTATCCAGAATATGTGGAAAAACTATGAACATCGCTTACACAAGAAAAGAGCGACCTTTACCACAACTTTATAATCCATGCTAACAGAAGGGACTATTATCGCTTTATCTACTGCTGCAGGAGCTGCAGCCATTGGGTTGATTCGCCTTTCTGGTCCACAAGCCATTAGTACAACAGAACAATTGTTTCGCGCTAGATCAAAGAAAGCTTTAAAGGATCAGAAAAGTCATACCGTACATTTAGGAGACATTGTCGATGGGGAGCAATTAGTTGACGAAGTCTTGGTCAGTGTATTTAAAAACCCACACTCCTATACAGGGGAAGATGTCATTGAAATCTCTTGCCATGGCTCTCGCTATATCCAAGAAAAGATAATTCAGCTGTTTATCCATCAAGGAATACGACCCGCAAAAGCTGGGGAGTTTACCCTTCGTGCATTTATCAATGGGAAAATGGATTTAGCCCAAGCAGAAGCTGTCGCAGATGTTATCGCCTCTGAAAACGAAGCGAGTCACCAAGTAGCCATGCAACAAATGCGGGGTGGCATTAGCGCAGAAATCAAGCAACTAAGACAAGAGTTACTCGATTTTGCAAGTCTTATTGAACTCGAACTCGATTTTGCCGAGGAAGACGTTGAATTTGCCGACAAAACCGCTTTTGAGGCTTTGCTGATTAAGATCAACACTTTGTTAAAGAAACTCATTGATTCTTTTGCCTTAGGCAATGTGATCAAAAAAGGAGTTCCCATTGCCATTATAGGCCCGCCGAATGCTGGAAAATCCACCCTCCTCAATGCTTTGTTAGAAGAAGACAAAGCCATTATCTCTTCTATTGCCGGGACAACAAGAGACAGCATCGAAGATGAGATCACCATAGAAGGAATAGGTTTCCGCTTTATTGACACTGCTGGGATAAGAGAAACCCAAGATGAAATTGAGCAAATTGGGATTAAAAAGGCTTTTGAAAAAGCCAAACAGGCCGCCATAATTCTTTATTTAATCGACAGTCAGGGTTTTAATGAAGAAGAGAAAATACACCGTGAAAAACTTAGTGATTTACAAACCCAATTTTCCAATAAACCCTTGTGGATCTTACTCAATAAAACAGATCTGACAAAGGCATCTCTCCCTACAACAATAGAAGGCTACCCCTGTCTGCAGCTAAGCGCAAAAAGCAAAAAAGGTATCGAGGCTTTAAAGCAAGTTTTAGTCCAGTATATGGAAGAAAACAACTATCAAGATGAGAGCATTATCACCAACTCTCGCCATTATGCCGCCTTAAGCAGCGCCTTAATGGAAATCGACAAAGTGCAAGCAGGATTAAAAGACGGACTAAGCGGAGATTTACTTGCCATTGACCTTAGACAAGCTTTATTCCATCTGGGGGATATTACCGGAGAGGTCACGAATGATGAGTTGTTAGGGAATATTTTTGCTAATTTCTGTATCGGAAAATAGCTTCTTTTACATTACTATGTAGAAGAAACACTAAGTTTCGCCTATTTATATAGAGTTGCTAGTACACAATTAAGAAACAGATGAACTTTTGATGTAACGAGCAGGGATAAAGTTAATCTATCCTTCTAATTAGAAACTATTCCTTCTTTTGTCGGTATAAAATTGTTCTTCTATTGTTATTATCAAACTCAACTTTATTTGGATTAAGTATTTTAAAACGATTTGTCTTTTTACTCGTTCTAACTAGCTCCCACAAAATAGTCTCTGTTTTTTCATCATAACCGATAATCTCTATACCCGTCCTGAAATCTCCTGTCAGGGTTTCATAAATTAAAAGACCATCTGTAGCAATAATGTTAAAACAATCGGCTTTATCTTTATCACACCACTGACCATCTAAAAATTCGCTACTGTTGAAATTTTGAGCCGTTAATACTAAACTAAAGAGAAGGAAAACTTGAAAAAATATAATTCTTAGCATCATCAAATTGTTTATGGTTACCTCAATTTAGTGATTTTTTAACAATACCTGAAAACCTATGTGATGTAATTATTGACAAGTAGGCGATGAATAGGAAAATATTGTCACCAATTTCTGTGTCAAAAAACATTAAATCAGCATCCTATTTTGTGGTTGTTTAGCAATAACTTGAAAACTGATGAAAACAAAAAAAAGGCGGTTGAGCCAACCATAGCCTACCTACCTTTTAACAAAATAGGGTGTGAAGCCCTATGGGACAAAAGTAGTCAATCTAAACTTAGCCCCAAAGAAAGTACACTGCTAATAATAATCGTTTTCAGCTTATTTTTAACCCAACTTGTAAGTCACTCTTTTAGATGGATTTTGTAAATTTATTTTAAACTAAAAAGATGAAATCACACTTTACTATTCTCTTATTATTGAGCAGTTTTGCGATTTTCGCACAACGCTTTGACATTGTTAGTGCCGCATTTGAAGGGGAAGTAATTCCAGTAGCAGGAGAGGTTTTTATTGATGTACCCAAAAAAAGCATTGCCCTAAACATTAACAATAAGGAAATGGCGATTTCTAAGATGACCTTTAAAAAAGGAGACGTAGGAGAATTATTGTGTTTTAAAGAGAGTATTGAGGTTAAACAAAGATTTAAATTTTCTCCCAATAAAGATAAAACAGGAGATTTACGCAGAGTTTCCCATATCATGACCTACACCACGGTGCGTGGATTCTCAAACAAAAGAACTGAATTTGTTTATCACCTAATTAAAAAAGGGAATTTCTAGCGAAAACTAGACCGATAGTGCAAGCGGGTTTTAAACTTCGAAGAGCACCCCTATATCCACCCTTTCCCGAAGCAAATTCATTTTACGTTTAAGGTAATCTAGCTGCGCTTTATCTCCTTTAAACTTGACTATCCCTACAAAATTTTTAAAAAGGCTTCCAATGCACCTTGAATCCCCCACAAAGGGTTTAAGCTGTCCTAAAAAACTACTGATAAAGTTTTTCCAAGCAAAACCACTACTGGTATTGTCCTGTAAAACATCCCCCACTTCTTGCAGAAAAAAATGTGATTGATTTGAACAATTACGCAAAACATAATCTCCCCTAACATGCTCACTAAGGTAAGTGTCGAGTTGATGCTGCATTAAAGCAGTACAATGGCCTTCGGCCAAAAAGAGATACAAGCCTTCTGTCGTATTAAAAACAAAAGAATGATCCCCTATTGTGTGCCATAACCAACGGGACAATCCTTTTTGCCCTTCACGCGAAAGCAGGAGTTTCTTCTCTCCCTTGCTTGACTTAATTACAAATCCACAGATCATAAGTGATGTTATAAAATTAGGGGCCAGTTGGCCCCTATTCTTTTCTTTAACGCAAATCGAAACGATCTGCATTCATGATTTTATTCCATGCCTCGATAAAATCACAGATAAATTTGTCATTATTATCGTTTTGGGCATAGACCTCTGCAATGGCACGAAGCTCTGAATTTGATCCAAAAACCAAATCGGTTCTTGAAGCAGTTCTCACATTTGCTCCAGTGCTGCGATCCTTTGCTTGATAGCTGTTGTATCCTGTAGTTGACCAACTTACTTCCATCGAAAGTAAGGTTTTAAACCAACTGTTATCTAACTTCCCGTTAGTCCAAACACCATCGCCAGATTGTGAAACTCCCATGGCTCTCATTCCCCCTACTAAAAGGGTCATCTCTACCGGAGTTAAACCTAACAATTGTGCTTTATCCAGTAGAATTTCTTCTGGACTCACGGCAAA
Organism: Candidatus Arcticimaribacter sp.; assembly: GCA_039768455.1. GTDB lineage: Bacteria > Bacteroidota > Bacteroidia > Flavobacteriales > Flavobacteriaceae > Arcticimaribacter. The sequence goes on along the minus strand of JBDNAJ010000128.1, from coordinate 1,617 downwards.
TTCTTTTTCGGCATAATTTCTAAAGCCGCAGGCTTTTGGTTTTAATAAATCAAAAGAGTCCACATCGGTTTGTTCTTGAGAGGCATCTCCTCTCCCAGTGGTAGTAGGGACTTTTACCCCTGAAGCCATCTCGATTCCTACAGCACCACCTAAAACGATTACATCGGCGATAGAAGCGCTATGCTTTTTGGCGAAGCCATCATAAACCCCTAAAATTTCTTGAAGGGCTGCGGGTTGATTAACGGCCCAATCCTTTTGAGGGGAAAGTCGAATTCTAGCCCCGTTTGCCCCTCCTCTGTTATCTGAAGAGCGGAAGGTGCTCGCACTTGCCCAAGCGGTCTCAACCATTTGTACTACGGATAAGCCAGAAGCAGCTAAATCTTGTCGAATCGCCTCTTCTGTGGCGGCAGAAAGTTGATGCCCCGCCGGAGTGGGATCTTGCCAAATGTACTCTGCAGGCTTGTAATCTCCTGTGATATAACTTGATTTTGGCCCCATATCTCTGTGCAATAGTTTAAACCATGCTCTTGCAAAGGCTTCGCCAAAGGCGTCTGGATCACTTATAAAATCTTCACATACTTTGCGATAAGCAGGGTCAACTTTGAGCGACATATCTGCAGTAGTCATCATAGGAAGTACCTTTTGATCACTGCCATCTACTTGAGGAACCATGTCCTCTTCGGCACAATTGATAGGGTGCCATTGATTTGCTCCTGCAGGACTCTTTTTTAATTCCCATTCATATTTAAAAAGTAAGTCAAAATACCCCATATCCCATTGGGTAGGATTTGTTGTCCATGGTCCTTCGATCCCGCTGGTAATGGTATCGACTCCTTTTCCAATCCCGTGGCTGTTTTTCCACCCAAAGCCCATTTGCTCCATAGGGGAACCTTCTGGCTCTGCTTCTACTAGTCCGGCATCACCGGCCCCGTGGGCTTTCCCAAAGGTGTGTCCTCCAGCGACTAGAGCGACGGTTTCTTCGTCATTCATCGCCATACGTTTAAAGGTCTCTCTTACATCTTGCGCAGAAAGTGCTGGGTCTGGGTTCCCGTTAGGCCCTTCTGGATTCACATAAATTAATCCCATTTGAACGGCTGCTAAAGGATTTTCAAGCGACTGACGTGTATCGCCATAGCGGTTGTCGCCTAACCACTCGTCTTCTGCTCCCCAATAAATATCTTTTTCTGGGTGCCAGATATCTTCTCGGCCTAAAACGGTTCCATGGTTGGGGCCTCCCATATCTTCTATGGCAACATTTCCGGCAAGGACTAGTAAGTCTGCCCAAGATAATTTATTGCCATACTTCTCTTTAATCGGCCATAAGATTCTTCTCGCCTTGTCTAAATTTCCATTGTCGGGCCATGAGTTTAAGGGTGCAAATCTTTGCGCCCCTGTTGCAGCTCCTCCTCTACCATCACCAGTGCGATATGTTCCAGCGGCATGCCAGGTCATTCGAATAAAAAATGGTCCATAATGTCCATAATCTGCCGGCCACCAGTCTTGACTATCTGTCATTACTACTTTTAAATCTTCTTTAACCGCGGCTAAATCGAGTTCCTTTACTGCTTCTTTATAATCCAATTCGTTTAAAGGATTACTCTTGCTGTCATGCTGGCG
>JBDNAJ010000127.1:0-5901 GCA_039768455.1 Candidatus Arcticimaribacter sp. | reverse complement strand
TAGTTTATCGATTATGTCTTCAAGTTTTCTTTCAGAACCATTTTTAAAAGAATCTGCATCATAAATTAGGGTGTCCCCTCGAATCAAGACAGGCATTTTAACCACCACCTCATCTAAGACAATATCTGCACGCAGTTCATAGTCTCGACTCAAGTCGCTTTGCGCTGTAATGAGGCTGTCATTTATGGTTTGTAAGCCCAGTGCGCTTACTTGGATTTTATAGACTGTATTGCTTTTTAGTTTTAAAGAAAATGCCCCTTTTTCATCTGTTAAAGCATAAGCGTCTAAAGCGTTCGATGCTTTATTAATGGCAACTAAACTGGCTGCTTCTAAGGGTTTCGCTAGACTATCCTGAACGATTCCAGAAAATTTGATTTGCTGCGCTTGTACAAAAAAGGCTAACGCGATAAAAAGGAAGAATAGGCGTATTTTCATACAGTTAGATTAGCTGTTCTAGTGTGATGTTATCCTCTTCTTCTTCTGCCGCGGTTATTGCGCATTTCCATCATTTTACCTACTATAGTTGTACGATAATCTTCCTTATTGATGACTTTCCCTTTATCTGGAGCAACGATTTCTTTGCGCTCTTTAGGATTCATCACAATTTCTGAACACAGTATGGTGGTATCTCCTGCACTGACCTCTAAAATCAAACCCGGGAGACCCCAGAATTCTGCTGGGCCGTGTTTTACTGGAATCTGTAAGGTATACCAGGCTTCAATTGAGGTGAGCTTTATTTCTTCTTCTGCAGTAGAAGAAGCATTGCTACTTCTCAAATCACTCCAGTTAAAATTGTACCAAGATAATTCTGTCGAGGGTAACACCGCCGTTGCCTTAAAACAGGTATAAGCTCCTATTTGTTTAGCCTCTGTCCCCATTTTCCATTCAATAGCTTGCAATTCATCTTTGACCAAAAAACGCTTCCCATAAAACTCTTGTGCTTGTACCAACTGGTTGTCTACAACGTTTTTATACTGCTTCCCACGGGCAAAATTGCTCCCCCATGAGTCTGTCGCTCCAGAGATAGCGTCTACTTTTTCCTCTTCTATAAATAAAGATGATGTTGTATCAAAGCTCAATACATAAGTCTTTTCTAACCTGTTTTTTAATCGCGCTTTCATTTGCTTTTTCTGAGCTTCACTCATACGAGCTCCCCAACTTCCAAAATCTATTGTAGACTTTGAAAAATAAAATGCTTTCCCTTGAAAGTCTTGCTGCGCTGTATCTGTATTAGACAATAATAAAGGAAGACTTAATAACAGTAGTAATCGTGAGAATTTAGACATCATAACATTGATTGTTTAACAAATATAGTGTTTTATTAAACAATATGTTTTGTGGTTGACCTTGAATGTAAATGAGTTGTCTAATGTTTGACCTCTAATTGATAAAAACGCACTTTAGAAAAAGATCCCTTGTCCCTTGATTGAAAATAGTTCCCCGCTTTAAAATAGTTTTCAAAAATCCCCCAACGTTCCATATGAATCCCTTTATAGACCTTGTATTCGGTTCCGTTTAAGATAATGACCATTTTTCCTTTGGATACTTTTACCTCTAGGGTAAAGGTATTAAAATCCACCTTTTGCTCAAAATTAAATCCAGGGTCGTTATCCCATGCGTCTTCATGGAGTAATTCTTCGTTTGTAGCGTTTAGATTCTTAAGCACTTTGGTTTTGATTCTTATTTTACCATTGTCCCAATAGATTTTTAAAATAGGCGGTGCATTGTTGTCTTTTTGACCAATTAAATCGCGCTGTTCATTGGTTAATCTCCCGTGAATTTGCATGATGATGGTGCGATGGTATTTCCCATTGTCGCCTTTTGTACTCGCCTCCATCGCGATGCGTCCTTTCATATAGGCCCCATCTTCAAAAGTCCAGTTAGTATTGTTATCCCCCGGGACCATCTGCTCTCTTAATTCAGATCGGGTGTATTTTGTATTCGCTGTTTTAGATTCGGTAGGCATGGCGTGAAAAACAATGGCTCCTACTCGATCATCGAGATACATATAGGGTTTTGCAATCTCATTCGTAGCATAATCAAAAATCTCTGGCGGCTCTATTTCATAGGGTTTCCCTTGATCATTTGTTACCGGTAAAGTCACCTTCCAATGACTTAGATCTATTTTAGGTTGACGCCCTTTTCGCTTTTTCTTTTTCTTCTTTTTAACTTTTTTTGACTGTTCTTGCGAAATTTTCTCGCCCTGATTATTGCTTTGAGCAATCAAATTAAAAGAAATCGAAAAGGTTAAAAGAAAAAGAAAATAAATAGGAGATTTAAGCTTGTTCATAGATTGGTGTTAACCTTACAAACATATCTTATTATCAGTGGAATATCAAATCTGCCTCTTTATTATTAAAATAAAATATGCGACTGCTCGCTTTTACAGTTTCTTTTAAGCGGCTAATTTACCCGTTGAAAATCTTCTTGAACAACCCTTAAACATGGGTCTTCTGTTTCTGCTTCATCTTCATACTTTTTGCAGGAATTAATGCTGCTTAAGCCCAACAGTAGCAATGAAAGCAGGTATATGTTTCTGGCTTTATTCATCTAAATCGATATTAATTACCTTGACAACATTTGCCGCCTCAACGATATAGGAGCCTCGCTCTAAATCTGAAAAAATCACCTCCCCGTTGCTTATATTCTTTGTCGCAATTTGACGACCATTTAAATTAATGACTATCGAAGTGCCTGCTGTGGCATATTCAACTTTAATTCCACCGCCATTATAACAAACTGCGTTGCGTTTATAAAAAACAGGGGGAGCGACGGGAGTTTCATCTTCGTTTTCATTTTCTGTATTGTCATCTTCTGAGCCGTCTTCATTCGAGGATGCATCATTATCTGTTGTAGTAACCTCAATAACAACAGGAGTAACACTCGCATAATTTTGATCGCTTGAGCTTGTTGATGCACTAAAAGTGAGGTTTGATTTTTGGCTTCCATCCACCAATTCGTCATCTACTCCATTCACCATAGTCGCCTGGGGAATAAACCAATTATCTGGCGTAAAGGTGAGGCTAGATGGGTTAACACTAACTTCTGTAATATCATCTACCCCTATATTGATATTAACTTCACTTGTGGGTTCATTGCCCAAAGAAACGAAAACGGTGTCCTCGCTTTCTGATTCATCTACTTGGGTGGAACCATTTGTTTCAAAGACGATAATCCTTGGGATATTATCATTATCTAGGGTAATACATGTAAATGTTTTCGCTGGAAGCGATGCAAACATCGCATCAGATCTAGTAGGATCTACTTGGATAGTGATCGTACTGGTTTGATTCCCATCTTGTATGTCGTCATCTACTCCTTCTAAATAGACGAACTGAGCTAGATTAATGTTCTCTGGCGTAAAAATGATTTCAGGATTAAGCACCCGTACTTCTTCTGGATTACTAGAAGTAACGGTAAAGACTGCTTGAACTTGTGGTTGACGATTTAAAAATACAATGAAATTGTCCTGTGATCCATCTTCGTTTACTTGAGTGTTTTCATTGGACTCAGATATATTAAAACTCGCCTGAGGAAGGTTTTGAGTATTGTCATTATCGCTTGATGGATCAGATGGGTCATTATCATCTGGAGTGTTGTCAGGAGGATCAAATTCTCCAAAAACACTAATCGTCATTTCTTTGAGAACAGATTCATCTTCAGACATAATTTGATACACCACAGGCGAACTAAAATCGCGAACGCCTACGCCAGAGGTTTGCGCTACTTGGCGTACAAAAGCCCTCGCCCCATCACTAATCGAAAAGTTTGGTGTGAGCTGGGTGGGATCTATGTTTTCAACAAAAAAGAAACTTATCCCATCGTCAGAAATACTAAGAGAATCTGCCACCTGATCATTGAAACCAAAAGAGGTTAATTCTGCGTCAGACCGCAATGGTGGTACTGCAATTGAAAAAGATTGAAAACGGGATCCTATATGTTGATTGGATTCAAAATCGACTGTCCTGCTAATGGTGATTTCTTCATCAGTGTCTGCCCGGTAAACTTTAAATGTAACCGTTTCTCCTGTGGTATTACCAAATACTGTCAGGTATACAAAATACGCATCAGAGGAAGCGATATAGGTAGGATTTGCCACCCCACGACACTGTCCTCCTACAAATGCACCTACCAAATCTGAGGATGAGGTTAGCCGCTCGCCTCCAATATTAATCTTCGCAACAAAAGTCATACTAAACTCAAACAAGGTCTCATCTACTGTCCAAGAAGGAACTTGTGCATAGAGACTTGTCACGAATAGAAAGAACAAGTAAAATAGCTTTTTCAAGAGCGTGAACTTAATGTTTGATTAATATTTTGGCATAAGTGTTTCCATTAAAACGCAATTGTAATACATAAGTTCCTCTAGGTAATTGTTCGAATTTGATATTGGCGTTATTCTCTCCTTCTTCAATATCTATTTTTTGGGAGGTAATCTCACGATTATTCATATCAAACACATACAGCATTGCCGCACCAGAAGAAGTCGCTTTAAAATCGACATTTACATAATCTTTAAATGGATTAGGCGCTGCATTAAAAGTAGCTTTAATCAAACTGTCTTCTTCGATAATTAAAGGCGTATTGAATGATCCATAAAGTGCATCAGGAACAAAAACTAGTGTGGTGGAAGATTGTACTTCTTTATCGGCACCTACTAAGACAATCTTCAAGTCTTCATAACTGTTTCCATAAATGGTCGCATAAATCATTTGATACGCTCCTATGCGTTCGCTAGATGCTTGTGCTTGACCAACAAGATTGTCCTCCTTATCATAAATTCTAATCCCGTCAAATTCAGCAGGTATTTGACCGATTAAATTCATATTAGAAGAATAAGTGGCGAACTGTTCCGCTATAATGGGTGCTCTATCCTTCTCGTTTTTTACAAACTTTTCGGTGCTATTCAAGTAGTCTGCATAGGTAAATGTTTGTGCAGAAGATGCTTTTAGCATATAGCCCTGTCCTTCGTATAAATAGGTCAAAGAGCCTTTCCAGCCATTAGGCCCATCAAAGATGGCAAACTGAGTTTGTGACTTAATTAAGTCTCCGTTTTGTGGGGTGTAATTGGCTAGGGCTTCATTAACGGGAACATTTCTTCCTACCACATATGGAAGCCAATTCCAGTTTTGCTGAATTTCAAAACTCCATTGGGTTAAGTCAACTTTGTTTCCAGAGATTAGCAAGGGTTGTCCTTCAGCTAATTTTACTTTGTACATCTTTTCTGATGTCAAACCGTTTGAACTTGAAATGGTTCCAAACCATCCACTGTTATTTGGATCAGCTAAATCTTCTTCATATTGATCAAAACGCGCTGGACCAGCAGATTGTATTTTATCTAAAGTAACTAATTCAAGCCCAGCAAAAACCGTATTGATATCACTAAAGTCATCGTTAGAAACATTGAGAGAGATCCATGTCCATCCTTGATTAAAGATAATTTCTTGACTCTCCAAACCATTATTGTCGAAAATTAAGGGGTTAGAGAAGGCACCTAACAGCCCGTTTTCTGTAAAGGGAATAGTTGCTGCACTATTGATGTTTGCGTCCTTAATTCTCCCCGCAGAGGCATCCCAAATTTTAAAACTCAAGTTACCACTGTCTGTTGGGTTACTATAGACCGTTAGATAGGCAAAATAATCATCATAATCTTCGTCATAAGTCAAGCCTACGACTCCTCTTACTTCTCCATCGCGATAAGCTACAATTCTATCGTTAGGGTCATCGCTAAAACTGTTGTCAATGCGAATTTTTCCTAACAAGGTCATCGATTGCTCAAAATCTGTAGGGCTTAAATTCCAATTAGGTTCTGGCGCTCTTACCCTTAGACTCACATCTATTCTTTCATTAAAGGAATAATCTGAAGATAGGACGAGTTGATCCTCATAAACCCCCGAAGAT
>JBDNAJ010000024.1:0-3230 GCA_039768455.1 Candidatus Arcticimaribacter sp. | reverse complement strand
GGTAAACAAGACGACGATGTAGCACAGTTAAAAAACGCACCTGCTAAAACTGTTACAGTCCGTTCTTTCTATATGGATGAAACCGAAATCACTAACAGTGAATACAAACAATTTGTTTATTGGGTAAGAGACTCTGTAGCTCTAGCCATGTTAGCGCGCAAAGCTGACGAAAATGGTCTAGGCGAAGACGGTAATGCAGGAGAAGGGATCGGTGAATTTGCCTTTAAAGATGCAGATACTGCAGACATGACCCCATTCCAAAAGTACATGCGTGAAAACTATATTGATCCAGAAACAGGGGAACCTCTTTTAGGACGTCCTTTAAACTGGGATCAAGATGTAGAATACGACCCAAACAGCTATGTTGATTTAGACTATGTTGAGGTGATGGATAGCCTTTATTTGCCACCAGAAGTTTGGTATAACGGCGAGATGAAAATTGACGTTAGAAAATTAAAGTATAAATATTCTTGGTTTGATGCAGAAGCTGCAGCCCAAGCCAGAAAAAGTGATCCTAGCATGCGCGACAGATTGCCTTTTATACACAAAGAAGAATTAGAGATTTATCCAGACACAACAGTTTGGATCAAAGACTTTAATTATTCTTACAACGAACCTATGCATAACGATTACTTCTGGCATCCTGCTTATTTAGATTATCCAGTTGTGGGTATCTCATGGACACAAGCTGTAGCATTTTGTAACTGGAGAACGCACTATAAAAATTCTTACCAAAAACAAAAAGGGAAACCATTAGTGAATAGTTTTAGATTACCGACAGAAGCTGAATGGGAATATGCTGCTAGAGGAGGAATTCCTGCAGGGACTTACCCATGGGGATCTCCATATCTTTTAAACGACCGTGGTTGTTTCTTAGCAAACTTTAAACCCTTAAGAGGGGACTACTCTGCAGATCAAGCGATGTATGCTGTAGAGGCAAAATCTTATTTACCCAATGATTTCAACCTGTACAATATGGCAGGTAATGTATCTGAGTGGACTGAATCTTCTTATGACCCAGGCGCTTATGAATATGTTTCTTCTTTAAACCCTAATATGTCTTTAAACAACGAAAGACGTAAAGTGGTTCGTGGAGGATCATGGAAAGATGTTGCGTATTTCTTACGAGTAAGTTCTCGTGATTATGAATACCAAGACACTGCAAGAAGTTATATTGGCTTTAGAACTGTTCAAGATTATTTAGGTTCTGAAAAAGTCAAAATTAAATAGAAAATTTTATCTTTAGGCATTACTAATATATTTCAAAAAAATGGACGCAAAACAACTAAAAGGACGGTTAAGAAGAAAAATTATTATGCACATGCTATTCCAAATTGGGGGAGCTGTAGTAATTGTAGGAGCATTATTTAAAATTCTCCACCTAGAGATTGGACCTATCACAGGGGGAGTAGTACTCGGACTTGGATTAGGTACTGAGGCAATCATTTTCCTTGTTGGGGGATTAATGTTAGACGATGTTCGCGAAGAACAAGACGAATACGTAAGTAAGCATTCAGGCGAAACAATTAAATCTGATGGAGCTAAAGAAGAAAGTTTATCTGGAAAAATAGATGATATTTTAAAAGAAGCAAAATTAGATGTTAGTCTAGTTGGTAACTTAACTAAAAGTATACAAAATCTAGAAGCTTCAGCAAGAGCACTTTCTCCAGCAGCTGAAGCAGCTTCCTCCTCGCAAAATTATGCTGATCAATTGAATAAGGCTGCTGTTCAGTTAGCATCATTAAATGAATTATACCAAGCTCAAGTTCAAAGTGCTGGTTCTCACGGTGCATACAACGATCAAGTTGCACAAAATGCTGAGCGTTTAAAAGCACAAATGGAAGCTTTATCTGACAACTTAGCGACACTTAATCAAGTATATGGCGGAATGCTTTCTGCTATGAACAAAAACTAAGTAAGCCATGGCAGGAGCAAAAGAATCCCCACGTAATAAACTTATTGCGTTGATGTACTTGGTATTTATTACCATGTTAGCATTAAATGTTAGTAAAGAAGTTTTAGATGGTTTTGGACAAATGTTCAAAAAAATTCAAAGTGCTAACGAGCGTGTCAATCAAGGAAATCTCATTTATTATGACAAAATTGAAGTAAACGCTCAAGAAAAAGAAGGTAAATGGGTCGGTCACGATAGAACCGCCAAAGAGATTCGTAAAGAATCTGACGCCTTTTATGCACGTATTCAGGAAATTAAAGATCAAATCACTGAAAAACAAAGAGAGGCTGATCCAGACTTAATGGAGTATTCTCAGATGGATAAAGGGGAAGCCCTTGACCTTGTTTTTTTTGATGCAAACGGTGTAGGTCCAGATGGACAGGCATTTGTCGATATCATTAATGCCTACAAAATGCGTGTCATTCAGGTATTTGCCTCACAATATCCTCAGTATACTGAGTTGGTTGAAGAACGTTTCTTCACCGGTGATTTTGAGGGAAATGTTCAAAATAGTGATGGACAACCACAACCATGGTTATCCTATAACTTTGAAGGGTTTCCACTAATTTCTTCTTTGGCTAAATTAACAATGATGCAAAACGACATTCGCTTAACAGAAAGCGATGTATTAAATGCATTATTAGGAAAAGAGCTTGAAGCAAGTAGTAAAGTAAATACAGACAACTACATCACTTTATTGAAAGCAGATAAAATGGCTTACTATCAAGGCGAGACTTTTGACGGTAGCGTTATTCTTGGCAGAAAAAGTGGTGCACAAAATCCAAATGCAGTAGAAGTGACGCTTGATGGTCGTAAACTGGAAGAAAGTCAATATGAAAAAATCCCTGGAGGGATTAAGTTAAATATTAGTGCTGGTAATCCTGGAGACCATGTTATTGAGGGAGATTTAATCTTCCGTGATGCAGGGGTTGAATCACGTATTCCAGTCTCTCAATCATTCGCTGTTATTTCTAAGCCTAATGCTGCAGTAATTTCTGCAGATAAGATGAATGTTGTTTATCGCGGGGTTGAGAATCCTATGACTATTTCTATCCCAGGTATCTCTGACAATAAAATCCGAGCCACTGCTCCGGGTCTTAAAAGAGTTAGAGGAAGTAAGTTCGTTATGAATCCTGGAAAAGGAAGAGAGGTAAGAATTACTGCAAGTGGAACGTTACCAGATGGACAAAGTATTTCTACAAAAACTAAGTTTAGAATTAAAGACCTTCCAAGGCCTAATGCTACTTTCTTCGATCAATCGGGAAGTGTAAGAATG
>JBDNAJ010000126.1:0-3066 GCA_039768455.1 Candidatus Arcticimaribacter sp. | reverse complement strand
GTAGTCAGAAAGGCGATTGATATAAAAAATTATTTCAGAGTCAACAGTTGTTAGTTCCTTAAGTTCAGTGATATAGCGTTCTGCTCTTCTGCAAACACAGCGCGCTAAATGAGTATTTGATACTTGAGGATGCCCCCCTGGAATTACAAAATTCTTTAATGGCGGAAGATGATCAGTTATTCGATCAATACTTTTTTCTAGGGCTTCGACATTGGTGGTGTCAATTTTAGCGATGGGAAGGTTGTCTTTATCATTTGCTAATTGAGCACCAATGGTCATTAAATCGTTTTGAATAACGATCAATTCTTTTTGGGTTTCTTGATCAGCAAGATCCCTTATTGCACCTACCCAGCTGTTGAGCTCGTCGATGGTGCCATAACTCTTTATGCGCAAGTCGTGCTTTGGTACTCTTTTCCCTGAAAATAAACTCGTCGTACCATCATCACCCGTCTTGGTGTAAACTTTCATCTCTAGCATTTAATTTTTCTTTTTTTCGCGCTTCATATCTCTTTCTAAATCCCTGCTTATTTTTCTTTTTAGGGGGAGTAAACAATAATTTCTTAATGAGAAAATATCCTAGCAGTAGCCCTAAAATTAAAACAATGGACTGTTTCATCGCGGTAAAATTACAGTAATTTGTTTTAGGGAGGGATTAAATTTTCTTAAAATGCTGCTTTTTCTTTTAAGCGCCCGCTTAATGCGATCAAGAAAAATAAGCCAAATAAGAAGATTGACCAGCGCGCTAAATAATCGCCATAGATACTGTAAAAGGTTAATTGGCTATTCAGCGGAACCAAACCACTTAAAGCTCCTTTTTCTTCATAGCCTAAGGTTTGTTGTACTTCACCTTTAGTATTGATGAAACCAGAAATCCCTGTATTGGCAGAACGTGCAATGGCTCTTCTGTTTTCGATCGCTCTTAGTCTGGCATAGCTAAAGAGTTGTTGATGACCCTGGGTGTTGCCCCACCAGGCGTCGTTTGTAAGGATGCTTAAAAACTGCGCGCCATTGCGCACATATTCTGTCACATAAGCCCCATAAATGGATTCATAACAAACGATAGGAGCGGTTTTAATCCCTGCCTTGTTTGTAAAAACTGTTCTGTTTTTTTGCACCCCACGGGTAGCAATTGTTCCCCCAAAATCAAGTAAGAATTCCCCGATAATTGGTTCTAGAAATTTTTTATAAGGCATGTATTCCACCCCAACCACAAGTTTTGATTTGTGGTAATAATCGTCTTTTAGTTCATTTTCAAAATGGAAAACAGAATTGTAGACGTCATACCAAGCCCCATTATTTAATCTGTTTGCTGTTACAGAAGGTACTTTTTTACTTACTGGATAGAAGCGAATACTTTGTGCACCAGTTACAAGTGATAGGGAAGGGTATTGCGTAGTAAATGCTTTAATGTCTTGATATAATGCACCCAAACGATAATCAGATAGATTTAGGCCATAGCCTTCATCAAAATAGCCTTCTGGGGTAAGTAAAAAGTCAACGCTCTCGTCTAATTGATCTGCAGTAACTTCTTTGGTTAGTTGAAGTAGTTGTGGGTTAGTGTATTGATATTTTTCTTGATAGGGGTCGAGATTTGGTTGTAGTACAACCACCTTAGTACTTTCTTCACGCTCTGTTGTGTTGAGATAGATTGCCATTGAGATAACAATGGGAATAGCGATCCATAACAGTTGTGGGATATAGGCTTTTAAAACATTCTTTAATGGTGTTCCACCAAAATAATTACGCAAGTATTTTAGACCGATAAAGTTCACCAAAAGCACCCATAGCGTTCCGCCGAAGGCTCCAGTGTATTCATACCATTGAATCCAATAAATACTTTCTGAAAAGACATTTCCTAGATTAAGCCAGGGCCAAGAAAAATCCCAATTGAGGTGAAACTTTTCAAATGCCATCCAAAATGAAATCAAAAACAGATAAGCTGTTTTTTGTGGCAGCCTTGTCAAGGACCAGCGGTAAATGGTCAAGATGATGGCATAAAAACTACTGTTACAGAGTATCGCAAAAGCAGCTCCAAATCCAGTTGAATTATAAATCCACCAAGTGGTAATTATGTTCCAAATAAAAAAGGCCAAATAGCTGTAGCCAAAAACACTCCACCCTTTTCTTTTGTATTGCCCTTTATTGATTAGTTCGACTAGATAAAGCAGGGGAGTTATCCCAAAAAACGCCAAAAATGAAAGTCCATAAGTAGGCCATGCCAGTGCCATTAAAAGGCCACTTATAAGAGATAACTTCAATTCTTTTTTCATAGGAAAACTAATTTCGAGCGACCACACAAAGAAAGTAAAAAAGTAGTTTCGATGGGTGTATTAAGACCGTATAAAAATTGTAAATTGGCGATTAAATATTTTTTATGATTAAAAAATCTATCCCGCATATTTTCACCTCTTTAAATTTACTAGCAGGTTGTTTAGCGGTTTATTTTGCTTTTTCACATCAATTTAATGCGGCCTTGTTGTTTGTTTTAGTGGGTGTTTTTTTTGATTTTTTTGATGGCTTTTTCGCCCGTCTTCTAGGCGTGGAAAGCGATTTAGGAGTTCAGTTAGACTCTATGGCAGATTTGATTACAAGCGGGGTTGCTCCTGGGGCACTTATGTATCAACTGTTTTTACTCTCTGGCGTAAAAATTAATGATTATGCCTTAAATATTTCTTCAGATATTTCAATGGTGCTTTCTTTTGCTCCTCTTGCTTTGATAGGGTTTACTATAACACTAGGCGCAGCGTTTAGGTTAGCAAGGTTTAATTTGTTAGAAGAAAAATTACCTTATTTTAAAGGGATACCCGCTCCAGCAAATGCTATTTTGATTATGGGTTTACCCTTTGTTTTTCAGCATCCTAACCTAGTCGTATTCAAAGCGTATTTGATGAATCCAATTAGTTTGATAATCTGTTGTGCTTTATCGATCTTTTTGATGAATATCCACTGGAAAATGTTCTCTTTAAAAACGAATGAGGGAATGCTTTCATTTTTATTTCCTGTGTTATTGCTCATTGGAGCGACGCTTATGTTTTTATTATACGGCCTAGCGGCAATATCAGGTAC
>JBDNAJ010000023.1:0-5603 GCA_039768455.1 Candidatus Arcticimaribacter sp. | reverse complement strand
GTGCATCACTTTTAGGATATGAGAATGTCCGCAGATAAAGACATCGGGTCGTTCTTGATTTAATAGCTCGCGAACTCTTGGAGTGTATTTTCCCGCTGGTCCGCCAATATGTGTCATCAAGAATTTTACTCCTTCCAGGGTGAAGGTGTTGTTTTCTGGAAAGCTTAGCCTCGCTTTGGTACCATCAATATTTCCATAAACGCCCCTCAAGGGTTTGTGTTGGGCGAGCGAATCGGTCACCTTTAAATCTCCAATGTCTCCTGCATGCCAGACCTCGTCTGCTTCTTGTGTATATTTTAAGATACGATCGTCTATATGTCCGTGTGTATCAGAGAGTAAAAGGATTTTTTTCATTATCTTGAAGGTGCCCAAAATTTTTATCATGCAATATACTGCAAAAAAGCCCTTTAGTTCTGTTCTTATTATTCAGCCTACTGGCTTGCGTTACCGTCTTCAAGAAGACCATGTTTTCAAAGAAATCCGTTATGCGCAAGTGATCGGGGTTAAGCTCAAGAAAGATCATTTTCGTTTTTACTTTGGTTACATAATAGCGCCTTTGATGATCACAGGACATTTTTTTATTATTCAAGAACAAGGCTTGAATTATATCAATGGGATTAATTTAATTTTTTGGGGTGCTGTTTTGGGGCTTCATTTCTTTTTTAAACAAGTGTATACCATATCGATTGATAAAGGACCTTTAACCGCTGAAGTATATATGACAGAAAAATTAGTGGAAGGGCGTAAAATCAAAAAAGAAATTGAATCTCATTTATAAGCACTAGTAAAGCTGTTAAGATTCTAATATCTTTGTAGGGTGCGGTACTTTCTCACCTTAGCGTATAATGGAACTTCCTTTCATGGATGGCAACGCCAGCCTAATGCCAGCAGTGTGCAGCAGACGCTAGAAGAAGCTTTGACCACTTTATTGCGAACACCCATAGCCATTACAGGTGCTGGAAGAACAGATACAGGCGTACATGCCAAAGAGATGATGGCTCATTTTGAGGCTGATCTTTCTGTGGAAGCAGAAGAAAACCTCCCGTATCTACTCAACCGTTTCTTAAAAGAAGATATTGTTATTCATCGCCTCGAAAGGGTTAAAGCAGATGCTCATGCGCGATTTGACGCAACAGCAAGAACCTATGAGTATCATTTGGGTTTTCATAAAAACCCTTTTAAACAGCAGTTGTACTATTATTTTCATCAGCCAGTTTCGCTTGAAAAAATGAATGAGGCCGCGCAGATATTATTAGCATACAAAGATTTTGAGGCCTTCGCCAAAACGCACTCAGATGTAAAAACTTTTTTGTGTGATGTGACAAAGGCAGATTGGGAAAGTACAGCAGAGGGTGCTATATTTACCATCACCGCAAATCGTTTTTTGCGCAATATGGTTCGGGCGATCGTTGGGACTTTGTTAGAAATTGGAACAGGTAAAATTGAAGTTGCAGATATGCATAAAATCATTCAAAGCAAAGATAGGGGAGAAGCTGGCTTTTCTGTTCCAGCGGCGGGTCTATATCTTACTGAAATTCAATACCCCAAAAGTATCTATTTGTAAATGAAAGAAGAAAAAGCGAGTTTATTTGACCGGGCATTATTTAGCAAAATAATGGCCTTTTCGACGCCTTATAAAGCCTATTACTACGTTGTAATGCTTTCGGCTATATTGTTGTCTGTTTTTTCTACCCTAACCCCTTATTTACTAAAAACAGCAGTAGATGATTATATCACTCCGCGCTTGTATGAAGGGCTTCTTCTTTTTATCCTTTTTATGCTGGGCGCATTATTACTTGAAGTGATTTTTCAATATGTGTTTGTGTATTATGCGAACTGGCTAGGGCAAATGATTGTAAAAGATTTAAGAGCAACTTTGTTTAAAAAGCTCATTCATTTTAAGATGGCTTATTTTGACACCTCTGCTGTAGGTAGACTGGTGACCCGCTCTGTCAATGATATCGAGACGATCGCGAGTATCTTTAGTCAAGGGCTGTTTATGATTATCGCCGACTTTTTAAAGATGGCTTTAGTTGTTGTCGTAATGCTCTATGTCAACTGGGAACTATCCTTAATCGTTTTTGCAGTACTCCCAGTGATAGTATATGCTACCCGCGTTTTTCAAAAGTCAATGAAGAAAGCGTTTGAAGAGGTGCGTAAAGAAATTGCCAACTTAAACACCTTTGTACAAGAACGTATCAGCGGAATGAAAATCGTGCAGCTTTTTAGTAGGGAGTCGATTGAAGAGAAAGCTTTTGATGAAATCAACAATCGCCATAAAAAGGCTTGGCTAAAAACAGTCTGGTTTAACTCTATTTTCTTTCCGGTGGCAGAGATTTCTACTTCTGTAACTATCGGACTTTTGGTTTGGTATGGCGGGTTTAAAACCATTGCTGGCGCCGAAGTTTCTTTAGGAACTTTGTTCCTTTTTATACAGCTATCCCAAATGCTTTTTCGCCCCTTAAGACAAATTGCCGATAAATTTAACACTCTACAAATGGGAATGGTTGCCGCAGATAGGGTCTTTAAAATTATCGCGACAGAGAGTGCCATTGAAGATAAAGGAACCCATCTCGCTAAAACATTAGAAGGGAATATCGAAATAGAACAATTGCGTTTTGCATATTTACCCGGAGAAGAAGTTTTAAAAGGCATTGATTTAGCTGTTAAAGCCGGAGAAACAGTTGCCATTGTAGGGGCGACAGGTGCTGGAAAATCCACCTTAATTAATTTGATTACTCGTTTTTATGAATTTGATCAAGGCGATATCAAGATTGATGGCACCTCTATTAGAGATTTTAAGCTTAATAACCTTAGAAGCCATGTGGCTCTTGTTATGCAGGATGTCTTTTTATTTGCCGATTCAATCCTAAACAATATCACCCTTTTTGATTCCGCGATACAAAAGGAAGATGTTATCACTGCGGCAAAAGAAATTGGCGTTCATAAATTTATTGAATCCCTTCCAGGAGGTTATGATTACAATGTGCAAGAACGCGGAGTAATGCTCTCTTCTGGGCAACGTCAATTGATTGCTTTTTTACGGGCTTATATGGCAAATCCTACCATCCTAGTGCTTGATGAAGCGACTTCGTCCATCGATTCTTTTTCTGAGGAGTTAATCCAAAAAGCAACAGAGCGTATTACCAAAGACAAAACCTCTATTGTGATTGCACATCGCTTAGCCACCATTAAAAAAGCCGACCGAATTGTGGTAATAGATCAAGGAGAAATTGTCGAAATGGGAACCCACGAAAGCTTGTTGAAAAAAGATAATGGGGTGTATCAAAAATTATACGAATTACAATTTAGTCAAGCAGAAGTAGCTTAGAGACTAAGGTCTTCAGTAAGGGCGCGTTTTAGTTTTTCTCCAGAATCAAACTTCATAAACTGTCCATCTTTGATGTAAACAATATCGCCTCGCTCTTCTGATATAACGACCACTAAGGCATCGGTCTTTTCAGAGATTCCTAATCCTGCTCTGTGTCTCAAACCAAAACGACTGGGAATACGATTTGATTCTGAAACGGGTAAAACGATTCTTGTCGCAGTAATTTTATTGTCCTTAATAATGATTGCACCATCGTGTAGCGGACTGTTTTTATAAAAGATGCTTTCTAGGATTTGTGGACTAAGGGTAATCTTAGTTTCGTCTCCCGTGCTTTTGACAAAGTCGAGGTTGTTACTTCTTTCCAATACTATAATCGCCCCCATTTTATCTTTTGCCATGTTTTCACATGCATTGACAAAAAGGGTTAAATCCAACTGAACGATCTGCTCGTCTTCTAGGTTTAAAAAATTAAAATACCGGACAAAGCTTTTTCGACTGGTGTAATTTGTTGACCCTAACAAGAGTAAGAACTTTCTAATTTCTTGCTGAAATACAACAATAAGAGCAAAGAATCCAACACTGATGAAATTCCCGAGGATATTACTCAAAACATTCATTTTCAATGTAATGGTCAATTGATACATAAAGTAAATGATGACAATCCCTAGAAAGATATTGATGGCCACCGTTCCTTTTACCAACTTGTAGAGGTAAAATAGCATCAAAGCCACAAGGACGATATCAAGGACATCGACAAAAGAGAATTCGAGAAAGCTAAAATTGTTCAAGGGTGGGCTTTTTGTAAAATTAGGAAAAATCTATCGGAGTTGTTCCAATAAGCGAATGCATTCTTTTGCTGCCTTAACATCGTGTACGCGAATAAGCTGTGCTTTTTTCATTAATGCAACGGTGTGTAGCACAGTTGTTCCGTTGAGGGCTTCTTCTGGAGTTGTGTCAAGGACCTTATAAATCATTGACTTTCTAGAGACTCCTGCGAGCACAGGGAGCTTAAAATCTTGAAAACGCTCAAAACGATGAAGTAAATGATAGTTGTGTGCTATGGTTTTTCCAAAACCAAAACCAGGATCTAAAATAACATCATTGATTCCTGCGGCATAACAGGCGTTAATTTTTTCAGAAAAGAATCGCATGATTTCTTGGTACACATCTTCATAAGAGGGTGCGTTTTGCATGTCCTTTGGCTTGCCTTGCATATGCATAGCAATATAGGGGACAGGATATTTTCCCACAGTTGACAGCATCGCTGGATCGAGATTCCCTGCCGAGATATCGTTAATCATATGAGCGCCTTCTTCTAGGGCAGCTTTGGCCACATTAGCCCTAAAAGTATCTATAGAAAAGAGGGTAGTGGGGAACTGTTTGCGCAAAGCGATTAAAACAGGCAGTAGCCTATCGATTTCTTCTGTTGCACTAACCTCTTCTGCCCCTGGGCGAGAACTATAGGCGCCTAGATCGATAAAATCTGCCCCTTCGGCGATCATTTTTTCACACTGTTGTAGTGCAGCATCAATGTTTTGGTGTTTACCACCATCATAAAACGAATCTGGCGTGAGATTTAATATTCCTAAAATCTTAGGAGAGGAGAGGTCCACAAGGGTGCCATTACAATTAAGGGTCATAAAGGTTAATTTCTATGGATAACTTTCGTTATGCGAATTTGATAGACTTAAATAATTGCCCGAAATTTACAAAAATTAAGGTCGAAATGATTCCAACCCTTACCCATTATCAACAAATTACTGCACAATGCCGTGCTTTATTCTTAAAGAAAATGACCGACTATGGCGTGGCCTGGCGCATTTTGCGTTTGCCATCGCTTACTGATCAAATCTTTATCAAAGCACAGCGCATTAGAAGTATTCAAAGTCTAGCAGAACAAAAGGTAGAAGAGGGGCAAGAAAGTGAATTTATCGGGATCATTAATTATTGTATTATGGCCTTGATTCAGCTTGAAAAAGGCATTGCAGAACAACCCGATTTGTCGAACGACGAAGCAACTGCATTGTACGATAAGCATTTAAAAATAACCGAAGACTTAATGCTCGCTAAAAACCACGATTATGGCGAAGCATGGCGAGATATGCGGGTAAGTTCTTTAACCGACTTAATCTTGCAAAAGTTATTACGCGTCAAGCAAATTGAGGACAATCAAGGAAAAACCCTTGTGAGTGAAGGGATAGATGCCAACTATCAGGATATGATTAATTATGCGGTTTTTGCTTTAATCCATCTAGACCAATAAGTAAATGGC
>JBDNAJ010000125.1:0-5220 GCA_039768455.1 Candidatus Arcticimaribacter sp. | reverse complement strand
GGTGTTTTCTATGTAACCCTTTAGGTCTTATCTTCTTTAAAAAGAATGTCATAGTCAACATCATATACACCGAAATACTTCGTTACATAATTGGCTACCTCCTTAGGGTCTTTAATAAGATCATAATCTCCAACAGCAACATGACCTAATCCACCTCTAAACTCTTCATAGGATAGGTCTGTAGTAGCATTAATCAATGCATGTACATGACTGCTCTTTGGATCTCCTTTATCTTTCTCTACTGAATAAAAAACAGAGACTACCTTATTCGACGTCGTCATCAACTTTTTAAACCATCTTCTCGGTGTCATGGTGTTGATCTTGTGTGGAGATCGAAGAGTAGTGAAGATGTTCCAAGGTAGTTGTCCGATGAAGTCTCCGTAGGCTTTATTTACTTTCATGTTGTTTCGTTTATGCCATAGACAGGGTTAAGGCAATCCACTAGAATTGCATCAAATTGTTGATAAAAATGGGCGTTAAGGGCCTATAAACATTAGGATACTAAGATACGAATAAAGAATTTGTTATATATTGGTATAGTCTTTAGGAAGTAGTTTATCAGCACTTTAGGCAACCGCTCAGGCAACCGGAAATAAAAAAGCCCGTAAACATTAAGCTTACGAGCTAGTAGAGTGGAGTCGGAGGGAATCGAACCCTCGTCCAAACAAGCAATAGAAGAGCCTTCTACACGTTTAGTTTTTACTTGATTTTCGAGCTAAGGCTGACTAAAAACGGCCCACCTTAACCTTATTACCTTTATTGAAAAATTTAGTCGGCATTCCTAAACTTCGATGTTGACTTCTCTGGTGCCTCTAGTTTAACCGCCGTCAACAAGGGCTGTTAAGAGACATCCGGCTTCTCAACCTAGTTGAGACTGGGCAATGACTTACTATAATTCAGTCGCTTATGCAGCTAGAGCGTAGTTATTTTCGCCAATTAAGGTTTGAATCCATGATTTACGAGCTGTGACTCAATGCTCGACGTGCTTACTGTTCGATTGATCTCGCTGTCAAAACCAGTCGACCCCATAATGTCAAAGAACTGCCCTAATGGACAGGGAATAAAATTACAAAGTTTAATTCAATTAAAAGCACTTTATCAGCTTTCTAATAATAACAAGTCTTCTTTGGCTTGTGCAGGATTAGGGTTGGGTCCAATAAATTGCCCATCGACTTGATTGACGATTCCAACTTTCGCGATGATTAAGTTCAAGCCTGCCCGATTAATTTATACGTTTTAGCGGCAGACACTATTAAATCTGTTTGCTTGTAAAAAAGTCAGGGATTTGTAAGACATCGAGAAATTGAGCGGAAAGGGCTGTATCTCAGGTTTCATGAATATGAATTTGAATATATAAATTATAAGTTTCGCTCCCTTTTTTTAAAATTTCTATGTCTCCTTAATAGCAATACAGCAGGGTGATGATACCCTTTTGGCTTGCCCTCTAAACCTATCTTTCTTTCTAGGGAAAACCACCCATGAATAAAAAGAGACAATTCGGTTATAAGTCAATAATATACCGCTATCTTTGCGGCTGTAAAAAATCACGCATGAGTACTATTAAAAACATTGCCATTATCGCCCACGTTGACCACGGTAAAACCACTTTGGTTGACAAAATAATGCACCACTGTGAATTGTTTCGTACCAACGAAAACAAAGGGGATTTGATCTTGGACAACAATGATTTAGAACGCGAACGCGGGATTACCATTTTATCTAAAAACATTTCGGTGATCTATAAGGACACCAAAATTAATATCATTGACACCCCGGGTCACGCCGATTTTGGGGGAGAAGTAGAACGTGTATTGAACATGGCAGACGGAGTTTTACTCCTTGTAGATGCCTTTGAAGGTCCTATGCCTCAGACCCGTTTTGTACTGCAAAAGGCCATTGACTTAAAGTTAAAGCCAATCGTAGTTGTCAACAAAGTAGACAAAGAGAACTGTACCCCAGAAGAGGTACACGAATCTGTTTTTGATTTAATGTTTGAATTAGGCGCAGAAGAGTGGCAA
This sequence comes from Candidatus Arcticimaribacter sp., assembly GCA_039768455.1. Taxonomy (GTDB): domain Bacteria; phylum Bacteroidota; class Bacteroidia; order Flavobacteriales; family Flavobacteriaceae; genus Arcticimaribacter. Next base: position 3,202 of record JBDNAJ010000125.1, on the reverse strand, counting down.
TTAGATTTCCCTACCGTTTATGGCTCTGCCAAAAACAACTGGATGAGTCACGACTGGAAAGATCAAACCGATTCAGTGGAGCCTTTATTAGACATGGTACTAGAGCATGTGCCTAGCCCAAAGATCGAAGAAGGAACCCCTCAGATGTTGATTACTTCTTTAGATTTTTCTTCTTATACAGGTCGTATCGCCATTGGCCGTTTACAACGCGGACAATTAAAGCCTGGGATGCCGGTTGCTTTAGTGAATCGCGATGGAGATATTTCAAAACAGCGCATCAAAGAGCTCAACCTCTTTGACGGATTGGGACGTAAAAAAGTAGAAGAAGTCAATGCAGGAGATATCTGTGCTGTGATTGGCTTAGAGCAATTTGAAATTGGCGATACCATCGCCGATGCAGAAAACCCAGAAGCATTGCCTACTATCGCCATCGACGAACCTACCATGAGCATGTTGTTTACCATTAACGATTCTCCTTTCTTTGGGAAGGATGGAAAGTTTGTGACTTCAAGACACATCAAAGATCGTTTAGAAAAAGAATTAGAACGCAACCTAGCCATGCGTTTACAAGAAACTGGCTCTGCAGATAAGTTTATTGTCTTTGGTCGTGGGGTATTACACCTTTCGGTTTTAATTGAAACCATGCGACGCGAAGGCTATGAATTACAAATTGGGCAACCCCAGGTAATCATCAAAGAAATTGACGGCGTTAAACACGAACCGATCGAGGAGTTAACCATCGACTTACCAGAAAATGTTTCTGGAAAAGCCATCGAGATGGTCACCTTGAGAAAAGGAGAAATGTTAAGTATGTCACCAAAGGGGGAACGAATGATATGTGAATTTATCGTGCCTTCTAGAGGGATTATCGGCTTGAGAAACCAATTGCTAACTGCCACAGCAGGAGAAGCGATTATGAACCACCGCTTTAAAGAATTCGCTCCTTACAAAGGAGAAATTCCTGGACGTATCAACGGCTCTCTAATTTCAATGGAAAAAGGAAATGCGATTCCTTACTCTCTAGACAAATTACAAGAACGCGGAAAATTCTTTGTTGCACCAAACGAAGAAGTATACACCGGACAAGTAATCGGAGAAAACTCTCGTGGAGATGATATGGTGGTCAATGTGACCAAAACCAAAAAGTTATCGAACGTTCGTGCCTCTGGTTCAGACGACAAGGTGAAGCTTGCGCCACCGATCAAGTTTTCATTAGAAGAAGCCTTAGAATACATTCAAGGCGATGAGTATGTAGAGGTTACACCAAATCACTTACGTTTACGTAAAGTGTTCTTAGATGAAAACGAACGTAAACGTCAAGCGTCTAAAGTAGGGTAGCATATCGCTATCGCGCAACAGATTCTAATTGCTCTTTATAATTCACTATTCTCGAATGGGCAGTTCCATCGATAAATAGGATCACAATCATCATTGCAATGGTGGTGATGCAACTGGCGCGCCATACAGGCTTATCCATAAAGATTATTAGCAGAGAAGCGATAATCATAATCGCAGGAATCGCTTTAAAGACATTGGTGTTGTATTCTTTTAAAGTACTTTCAATACGGTCAAATTCTGAAGCGATAAAGGCCGCTGCGTCTTGCTGATAAGCTGTTTCAAATTCGGAAATTCTATTGACATTAGTATAGACTAAGCCCACGCCAATAATCATAAGAAGAATGCCTGCTACTAAGGTAGGAACGACATAAGCTTTGGCTAAATCTGTTTTGCCTAATTGCCAAAAGCCAATACTGACGACTAAAAATAAAAGGGCAAACAAAATAAAAAAGCGGGTAGAAAACACTTCTGCTTTTGCCCACTCTGTGGCGAATTTTAATACTTCCATCTTAGAATTGAATTTGTGTTTTGTCAGATTTAATAAAGATAAATAAATGCTTGTATCATCCCTAAACGGGATTAGGCTAACCGATTTAGATTGACCATTTAATTCCTGTTTCTTTTTCCGATACAGTCCACAGTTGCTCTGCTACTGCTTTATCTTTTGCATGGGGTTCAAGCACGCATTCTCCTACAGGACCTTTAAAATAGTTGGCTCCTGTGGGGCCATAAAACCCAGCTTCCTCTAGGGTCGGTTCAGTGGCACACATCAAGGCGGGATAAGCTCCTTTTTCTGCCGATTGTACTAAGGGCGTCCATTTCATTATTTGTCAAATAAAACGGGTTAATAAACTTCCGCTGGTTTTAATCAAGGCAGTTCTAGAAGCACCCGGATGGCAGGCATAGGCTTTTACGGTGGACTTACCCGCTTTTTTCAATCTGTCTTGTAGGGCATAGACGCCCATGATTTGAGCGAGTTTACTTTGACTATAGGCATTATTACCGCTATAGTCTTGGTCCCAATTCATATCGTTAAATTTGATGGTTTTGATTCCCATCTTATAACCTTCACTTCCTACTGCTACGATTCTTCCTTCTGACTTTTCGATTAGCGGAAAGAGTAGTGCTTGTAAGGTAAAATGCCCGTAATAATTTACGCCTAGCTGACTTTCGAACCCATCAACGGTTAGTTTTCGCGAGGGGACTTGGCCAATAGCCGCATTACACATCAAGGCATCAATGCGGTCAACTTTGGCCAGCACTTTTTGTGCGGCCTCTTTAACAGAAGCTTGTTGGGCTAAATCCATTGTGATGTAAGACACGTCTATGGCTTCGCCCAGTTCTTTTTTAAAGGTGGCAATAACGTCTAATGACTTCTTTTCATTGCGGTTAAGCATGACCACTTTTGCGCCCTTAGACAAGAGGATTCGTGCGGCTTCAAAACCGGTACCGCTGGTGGTTCCTGTGATCAAAAAAGTTTTGTGGGTTAAATCTTCCATTCCATCTTGGGCTAACAATTTATCAATAAATTGCATAAAAGTTTCCTTTTTTCCGTCTATTATCTCAAACTGCGGAAAGTCAATATTTGGATTACATATATTTCTTCCTCCTTGCCGAACAAAAAGAGCGTCTCGAACAAAGTCATAATCAGTTACATCAATGGTGTATTAAAATTGAGAGTTATATTCACGCATCTTAACAGTATTCACAATTTTCATCAGAAATAACGATGAGTTTATTTTGTGCTTTTGCACTGGCAAAATATCCGAGTAGTAAAATTGTTATTATAATCTGTTTCATATTCGTTGTTCTTATTGGTGTCAACGCCTTGCTAAACGCAGTGAGGTTCGGGATTTTGAATTTC